>JBJTNC010000044.1:0-4782 GCA_046073865.1 Micrococcales bacterium
TTTCCCCACCAACTTCCTGCTGCTGGTAGTGGCCGGTAACGAGACCACTCGTCACACCATCACTCACACCATGCGCAACCTGATTGAGCACCCTGAGCAGCTAGCACTGCTGCAGGAGAACCCGGACATGATTCCGTGGGCCGTTGAGGAGTTCCTGCGCTACGCCAGCCCGGTCTACCACTTCCGCCGCACCGCCACCAAGGATGCCGTCATCAACGGCCAGTCCATCAAGGCCGGCCAGAAGGTTGTCACCTGGTTTGCTTCGGGTAACCGCGATGAGGACATCTTCGAGAACCCAAACAAGTTCGATGTCTCGCGCACCAGCAACGAGCACATGACCTTTGGTCGTGGCGGACCCCACATGTGCCTGGGTAACGCTCTTGCCCGCATCGAGCTGCGCGTGATGTTTGAGGACCTGATCTCGCGCGTTGACAAGGTTGAGCTGGCCGGTGACATCGACTACCTGCGCTCCAACTTTGTGCACGGAATCAAGCGCATGCCCGTGAAGGTGACCCTGCGCTAAACCGCCAAAAACTTATCGGCCGCCTCATCTCTCAGGGCGGCCGATTTGTTTAATGAAGGTGACAAACCGCGATGGGCGACTGTGCGTCGGCGCAGCCGTTGACCCCGCTACCCCGCCAAAACCCAACACCCAACACCGCGAACCCGGGCAGGCTTACTCCCCTATGTAGCTCATCACGTGCTTGATGCGGGTGTAGTCCTCGAACCCGTACATGGACATGTCCTTGCCGTAGCCGGAGTGGCGGAAGCCGCCGTGGGGCATCTCGGCCGCCATAGTGCCGTGCTCGTTGATCCACACGATGCCAAAGCTCAGGTGCTTGGCAAAGCGCATGGCGCGGCCGTGGTCGCTGGTCCACACCGATGCGGCGAGTCCGTAGCGGCTGTCGTTTGCGTTGCGCAGCGCCTCCGCGTCATCGCTAAAGGTCTGGACTGTAACAATCGGGCCAAAGATCTCGTCCTGCACGTGCTCGTCTGTCTGCTTGAGGCCGGTGAGCACGGTTGCCTCGTGGAAGTACCCGGCGTCACCGATGGTGGAACCGCCAACGGCAATCTCGGCGTGGTCCGGCAGGCGGTCCACGAAGCCCTTCACGCGCTCAAACTGGGCGATGTTGTTGACCGGGCCAAACAGCACGTCGTCGCGGGTTGGCGCACCGGTCTTGGCGTTGGCGCGCACCTCTGCGCTCAGCAGCTCGATGAACTCCTCGGCAACCGACTCGTGCACCAGAATGCGGGCGGCGGCGGTGCAGTCCTGGCCGCCGTTGTAGAAGGCGCCCTCGGCAATCACGCGGGCCGCGCGCACGAGGTCGGCGTCGGCAAACACCACGACTGGCGCCTTGCCGCCAAGCTCTAGGTGAACTCGCTTCACATCGATGGCGGCAGCCTTGGCAACCTCCATGCCGGCGCGAACCGAGCCTGTGATGGCAACCATCTGGGGAATCTCATTTTCAACCAGGCGCGCACCGGTGTTGCGGTCGCCGGTGACAACGTTGAACACGCCGGCGGGCATGAACTCGCTGGCAATCTCGGCCAGCAGCAGCGTCACGGCGGGGGTGGTGTCCGAAGGCTTCAGCACTATTGTGTTGCCCGCGGCAATGGCCGGCGCAAACTTCCAGGTGGCCATCACCAGCGGGTAGTTCCAGGGCGTGATCTGGCCAACAACACCGATGGGCTCACGGCGGATCGAGGAGGTGTGGTCGCGGGCGTACTCAGCGGTGGCACGGCCCTCGAGATTGCGGGCGGCGCCGGCGAAGAAACGCACCTGCTTCACGCAGTTGTGCACCTCGCCAACGGCAAAACGAAGCGGCTTTCCGGTGTCGCGAGACTCCACGGCGCCAATCTCGTCGGCCCTTGACTCCATGGCGTCGGCCATGCGAATCAGCGCCAGCTGACGCTCGCTCGGGGTGCTCTGGCTCCAGTCTTCAAAGGCGCGCTCCGCGGTTTCGTAGGCATCCGCTACGTCGGCCGCGCTCGAGACTGCAGCGGTGGCGTACGCCAAGCCCGTCGAAGGGTCAAAGATGTCCATGCGCTCGTCGCTTCGAGCCTCGCGGTATTCGCCGCCAACAAAGTTCTTGAAGTGCTGCATTAGTGGCGGCCTCCGTGCTGCTGGAACACGTGCATGCCAATGGCCAGCTGCGCGCGCTGCAGGCGGGAGACCAGCTCGCCCTGGCGAATGCCAAGCTCCTGCGAGACATCGCTCATGGTGCGCTTCTCAATCAGAATGGCTCGGGCGACCGCGGCAAGCTCTGGCGACATTGCGGCGATGGCGGCCTCGACAACCGCAACCGGAAGCTTCGCTGGGTCTGGCTCATCGCCTGGGAATGACAGGTCTAGGTCATAGAAGGAGTTGTTCACGGTTTTCCTAACTTGCAAAGGCGTTGCGGTAGCTCTGGACTACCGATCGCATGCCAATTCCGGCGGCGCCAACCAGCTTGCCGGCGCGGTAATACTCGAAGACGCAGTCGCCCGAAAGTTCGCCCTGAACCAGCCTGGATTCGTCGGCGAGGGCGAGCAGGCCAAAGGCCAGCAGGTGTACGTCGAACTGGTCGCTCCAGAAAGATGGCACCGGGCGGAACCCAGCCGCAACATAGGCGGCCAACTGGTCGGCCGCGCCATCGGTGCCAGCGGCAACCGCGTGCTGCAGCGCCACAAGCTGGCCAACGTGCTTGCCAGACTCGGTTGGAATGTTCCAGTGCTCAACCCGGCGGGCCAGGTCATCGAAGAGCGGGTTAGGGAACTTGGCAACGTCGCCAATTGCAAAAACGTTCTCCCAAACGCCGCCCGAAGCCTTGACGGCGCGGAGGTTGGAGTCGGTCAGCACGCCATCGGTGATGTCAATGTCGTTGCCGTCCAGCCACTCCGTGTTGCAGTGCGAGCCGATGGCCTCGATGAAGACGTCGCAGGGCAGCGCGCTTCCGTCATCCAGCAGAACGCCCTCGATCTTGGCCTCGCCAATGAGGTCGGCGACGGTTCTCTTCATGCGGAACTCAACGCCCTCCGCCTGCTGGCGGCGCATCACCTCGGCGGCTAGCTCCACACCCAGGATGCGGCTGATTGGCAGTGCACCGGGTGCCACGATGGTGACCTCGGCGCCAAGCTTGCGCGCGGTGGCGGCGGTCTCGCACCCTATGAAGCCGGCGCCTAGAACCACAACCCGAACCCCGGGCCCAAGTGCCGCGCGCAGCCCGATGGCGTCATCGAGGGTGCGGATTACGTGGCGTCCGGCCTGCAGGTTGTTGGGGTAGTGCTGGCGCTTCGGGCGCAGTCCGGTGGCGGCAATCAGGGTTGAATAATCAAACACCGAGCCGTCGGCGGTGGTGACCGTCTGGTGTTCCAGGTCGGCGCTCACGGCGCGGTTGCCCAGCACCCAGCCAACATCGGCGGTTGCGGCACGCTGCGGGAACGCCACGGTCTCGTGGCTCACGGTCTCGCCGGCCAGCACCTCTTTGGAGAGCGGCGGGCGGTTGTAGGGGGCGTGTGGCTCGTCGCCAATCGCCGTGATGGGCCCGGAGTAACCAAACCGGCGGAGGGCCTCGGCTACCCGAAGGCCAGCCATCGAAGCGCCAACAATAACTACCGGTTTGGTCACAGTCCTACCCCTAGGTTGCTTCGTCGAGGATTATTCGACGATGAAGATTGCCTGCATTGGGCAGACATCGATGGCGGCCTCAACGTTGGCGCGCTCCGAGTCGTCTGCCTCCGCAACGTACTCCAGCTTGTCGTCGCTGTTGAGGCGGAAAATGTTAGGTGCCTCAAACACGCACTGGCCGTAGTGCTGGCACAGGTCATGTCTACATCGATCTTGATGGTCATTTACTTCTCCTCAACGGTGCTTGGGTAAAGGTCTTTGCTCGGGGTGCGAATGCCGCGGAACTCCCAGTCGCCACCGAGTGCGGTGGAGACAACTTCCTCGGACTCGGTTGGCTGGGCGCCAACATCGGTGCGGATTGGGGTTGGGCCAACAACGATGTGGTTGGTGAGGCGGCCTAGGCCCTCAACCTCAACCTCAACAACGTCACCCGGCTGCACCGGACGGCTGAACGCTGGGGTGCCGGAGAACAGCATGTCGCCCGGAACCAGGGTTATGGTGCGGGCGATGTCGGCAACCAGGTAGTGCATGTCCCACTCCATGTTGTCGGTGTTGTCGTCCTGCACCACCTTGCCGTTCACCAGGGTCTGGATGCGCTTGTTTCGGAAGTCCCAGTCGGTGACCATGCCCGGACCAACCGGTGCCAGGGTGTCGGAACCCTTCACGCGCAGCATGGAGCCCGCATCGGTGTCGCGGAAGTCGTGCAGGCCGTAGTCGTTTCCAACGGCGTAACCTGCGATGTACTCGCCGGCCTCTTCCGGCGAGATGTTGCGGCAGGTTTTGCCGATGATGATGACGATCTCGCCCTCGTAGTTGAGCCACTTGCAACCCTCTGGGCGTACAACCGCACCCTTGTGTGAGTTGAGGGCCGTGATTGGCTTGTGGAAGTAGGTTGGCGCAGGAGGCAGCTTGGTCATGAACTCCTGGGTGCGGCTGTCGTAGTTCAGGTGCACCGCGATTATCTTGGTTGGCTCACTAGGTGGCAGGTGAGTGGCGTCCTCAATTGCAATGCGGCGACCGTCTGGTGCAACCAGCTCCTCGCCATCTCGAACAACCTGTACGGCGTAGCCGTCAAGCAGAATGCGTCGTAGTTCAGTCACGGGAAAGTACCAGATCCTTTGGCTTGGGGAAACCGCCCTCTGGGGCGGGGAACCAGACGTGCACCTGGCCGGTGC
>JBJTNC010000045.1:0-3760 GCA_046073865.1 Micrococcales bacterium
CGCTCGCGCACTGCGCGATGGTGCTGATGGGAGAGGGCCAGGCATTCGACCCAAGCGGCAAGCTTGTGAGCGGTGGCGAGGCCCTTGCCGCCGCCGGCCTCACCCCGCTGACCCTGCGCGAGAAGGAGGGCCTAGCCCTCATCAACGGCACCGATGGCATGCTCGGCATGCTTGTGATGGCCATCGCCGACCTCGCCAAGCTGGCAGACCAGATTGACCTAGCCGCCGCCATGAGCGTCGAGGGTCAGCTGGGCACCGATCGCGTTTTCCGCCCAGAGCTGCACGAGGCGCTTCGCCCGCACCCTGGACAGGCAACCTCTGCCGCCAACATGCTTGCGGCTCTCGCCAACTCCCCGATGGTGGCCTCGCACCGCGAGGGCGACAGCCGCGTTCAGGACGCCTACTCGCTGCGTTGCGCACCGCAGGTTACCGGTGGCCTGCGCGACACCATCGACTACGCATCGCTGGTTGCGTCACGCGAGCTGGCAGCCGCAGTTGATAACCCCGTGGTTCTGGAATCCGGTGAGGTAACCTCCAACGGAAACTTCCACGGCGCACCGGTTGCCTATGTACTCGACTTCCTCGCCATCCCGGCCACCGATGTTGGCTCGATGAGCGAACGCCGCACCGACCGCGCGCTGGACAAGTTCCGCTCCCACGGCCTGAACCCGTTCCTCGCAGACGACGCGGGTGTTGACTCCGGCCTGATGATTGCCCAGTACACCCAGGCGGGCCTGGTGAGCGAGAACAAGCGCCTAGCCAACCCTGCCAGCGTAGACAGCATTCCGTCCTCGGCTATGCAGGAGGACCACGTATCCATGGGTTGGCACGCGGGCCGCAAGCTTCGAAAGATTGTTGACAACCTGCGCCGAATCGTCGCAATCGAGGTTGTCACCGCAGCTCGCGCTATTGAGATGCGTGCCCCTCTGGAGCCATCGCCGGTAACCGGAGCCTTCATCGCCAAGCTTCGCGCCGCCGGTGTGGGTGGCCCCGGCCCAGACCGCTTCCTGGCTCCAGATCTGGCCGCTGCCGAGGAGTTTTTGCGTCTAATCTAGGTGTATGGCTCCGCTGAACACAGGTTTGATTGACAAGTTCATTGTGGCCATCGCGCAAGCGAAGGGCTACTCACCGAACACGCAGCGCGCCTATCGCGCCGATCTGCGCGAACTAGTCGCCCACCTAAACCAAATCGGCAGAACCCAAACCCAGGACATACAGCTGGAAGACATTCGTGACTGGCTGTATCGGGTAACCGAGTCCGGAGCCAGTCGCGCCACGGTCGCGCGCAAGAGTGCATCGGTGCGGGCGTTTGCGTCGTGGATGGACCACCACCGTCTGCACGAGACAGATCTTGGTCAGCGACTGCGCACTCCAAAAGCGGGCAGATCCCTGCCAACTGTTGTGCCGCGCGAGACCATGGAGGACCTCTTCGCATCGCTAGCAGAGGGTGTCAAAACCGGTAACCCAGATCGAATCTTCGACCAGTTGGTTATAGAACTTCTCTACGCAACCGGCATGCGCGTCAGCGAGCTGGTGGGCGTGCGAATTCCAGACATCGACTTCGGTCGCAAGCTAATCCTGGTTACCGGTAAGGGCAACAAGCAGCGCATGGTTCCGTTTGGGCAGCCGGCTGCGGAGGCAATCGAGCTCTGGATTCGCAGCGGAAGGCCAGCGTTTCTTAGCGAGATATCGGACGACTCGCTTTTGATTGGTCCATCCGGCAAGCGTGTCAACGTGCGGGTAATCTACGGCCTGGTTGCCAAACTTCTGGGTGAAACCCCAATTGGCCCAGCCGGGCCTCACGCGCTTCGCCACACCTACGCGACCCACCTTCTGGATGGCGGCGCAGACCTTAGGGCGGTCCAGGAGCTGCTTGGCCACTCCAGCCTGGCCACCACTCAGATTTACACCCATGTGAGCATCGAGCGCCTAAAGCAGGGCTACGAGGGCGCGCACCCGAGAGCGTAGCGCCAACTACGAAACAACTCGGCTGGGTTGCAGGTCTCCAAAAAGCAGTTCCGGCGAGAGGTATCCCCGGCCGTTGCGAAGCGAAAAGTGCAGACAGAGCGCAGGCATGCAGTGCGACAGATAACCCTTGCCGCAAACTACGCCAACCACCTGGCCCGCCAGCACCGGCGTTCCCGGCGGCAAAACACCACAGACCGGCTCCATCGCTGTTTTTAGGCCACCCGCGTGCTGGATGGCAACAACAGGTTTGAGTGCCACCAGGCCACTGAAGGCTACGGTTCCCGAACCCGGGGCCAGCGCCACCATGCCATCGGTGGTGAGGTAGTCAACACCGCGATGCCCCGCGCCGAAGATTGAAAGCGGTGCCCTGAAGGTGCGCAGCAGCTCGACCGGCGGAATGATGGGCGGGTTCCAGGTTTGCCCCATGAATGCATGGAGTTTTGCGCCAACTTTTGAGCTTGCGGCCAGCGTGACGGTGGGGGAGTGGAACACAACCGCAGTTGCCAGAACCATTGCCAGCAGCACCGAGGCAAGGCCTATGCGAGGAAAACGATTCATTACCCGATGCTCGCAGTTGCGCGAAGCCCACTAACCGAACAGGTGAACATCTGTGAAAAAGTGCCAGATTCGGCTCTGTGAAGCGGTTTTGCGCTGGTTATCCGAGCCGATTCACTGGTAGGCTTGACTCTTGCGGCGTGACGGCTGTCCCAACCTTTTTTGTTTGAGGCAAAAGCACGCCGACTTCGCGCGTTGATCAACGGCAATCCAACTCGGTCCGGCTAATCCCGGCATGGAGCGCTGCAACGCCAGGGGCAGTGGCAATCCGCCACAGCCGTCAACTGAGTGGCGCGTTCGCGCGCCGAAAGGAGCGCGACTCATGGCAGTCGTCACTATCCGCCAGATGCTCGACAGCGGTGTTCACTTCGGACACCAGACCCGTCGCTGGAACCCAAAGATGCGCCGCTTCATCCTTACCGACCGCTCGGGCATCTACATCATCGACCTTCAGAAGTCGCTGACCCACATCGACAAGGCTTACGAGTTTGTCAAGGAGACCGTTGCACACGGCGGAAGCATCCTGTTCGTAGGCACCAAGAAGCAGGCCCAGGAGGCCATCGCTGAGCAGGCTCAGCGCGTAGGCATGCCTTACATCAACGAGCGCTGGCTCGGCGGTCTGCTCACCAACTTCGGCACCGTTCAGAAGCGTCTCGCACGCCTGAAGGAACTCGAGGTCATGGACTTCGCAGACGCAAGCAAGAGCGGCCTCACCAAGAAGGAGCTCCTCATCCTTCGCCGCGAGAAGGACAAGCTGGAGAAAACCCTCGGTGGTATCCGCAACGTAACCAAGACCCCTTCGGCAATCTGGGTTGTTGACACCAATAAGGAGCACCTGGCAATCACCGAGGCTAAGAAGCTGGGCATCCCAGTTATCGCCGTTCTCGACACCAACTGTGACCCAGACGACGTGACCATCGGTATTCCTGGAAACGACGACGCCATTCGCTCGGTTCACCTGCTGACCCGCGTGATCGCAGATGCAGTTGCCGACGGCCTCATCGCTCGTCACTCGAAGCCAGAAGCCGAAGCTGAGCCACTGGCTGAGTGGGAGCGCGAACTGCTCGAGGCTCCGGTTGTTGAAGCCGCTGCAGTCGCCGAGGTAGCAACCGAGGTTGCAGCCCCTGCCGCCGAAGCCGCAGCCCCTGCCAAGGCCGAAAAGCCTGCTGTTAAGGCCCCTGCCGAGAAGAAGGCACCTGCTGCCAAGCCTGCTGCCGCCAAGAAGCCTGCAGCCAAG
>JBJTNC010000046.1:0-3935 GCA_046073865.1 Micrococcales bacterium
ACTGCCCAGATCTTTAGGGCCCAGTAGAAAAGGCCAAGCTTGTTGGTGTAGTCCTTCAGGATCTCGCCACCGCCCCAGAGGACGAGGTCGGCGTGGCGGGCGTGGCTCAGCAGAGCGAAGAAATCTTTTGGTTTCACCGAGTAGGGGGACATCGGGTGGAAGTTGATTCCAAACCAGTCCTGATCTCGGTCCTGGTACTGGGAAAGGCTCCAGATGTGGGCATCCGGGTATACCTGCCGGATCAGTTCGATGTTGCCGGCGAGGATGGCGCGGTCGCCGCGATTCTTCGGGGAATCGCTGTTCAAAATAAGCACTCGCACGGCAGCGCCTTCCGCTCGGGGTTCGCTCCTAAAATTACCCTATGAAGCCAAAGTTGCTGGTGCTCGCCTCCACCTTTCCGGGCACCCCCGGCGATGGCACGCCAGCCTTTGTGCTGGACCTCGCCTGGCAACAGGCCAAGGAGTTTGACGTCACCGTATTCACACCGATGACACCGGGTGCCGCCGAGGCAGAGGTGATGACCTCACCCGACGGATCCGAGCGGGTTTCAGTTATTCGCTACCGCTATTTCTTCCGCCGCTGGGAGGACCTGGCGCACGGTGCCATCCTCGACAATCTGAAGGCAAAGAAGTCGCGCCTGCTGCAGGTGCCACTGCTGGCACACTTCCTCTTCTACGGCACACGCCGCCTGGTTCGTCAGCTAAAGCCGGCCGCCATTCACTCACACTGGGTGATTCCGCAGGGAATCCTGGCAACCCTGGCCGCACCATCGGTGCCGCTGCTGGTGACAACTCACGGCGGAGACATCTACGCGCTGAATGCCACACCGGTTCTGGCGCTCAAGCGCTGGGTGTTCGGTAGGGCCGCGGCCATCACAACCGTGAACTCCCAGATGAAGGCCAGGCTCGTGGAATGGGGGCAGCCGGCCGAGAAGATTTCGCTGCTGCCGATGGGCGTTGACACGCGCTCGGTTGGTGAGCTTGCCGAGCGCACCCCAAAGATTCCCGGGCAGATGCTCGTGGTTGGCCGCCTGGTTGAGAAGAAGGGCATCGAGTACCTGTTTGAGGCGCTGCGCGAGATTAGGGCGCGCGGCGGCCAACTAGGCAAACTGGTGGTCATCGGTGACGGTCCCATCCGCGGCGAGCTGGAGCTGAAGGCCCAGGGCCTTGACGTTGAGTTCCGCGGACAGCAGGGCCGCGATGCAGTGCACCTGGCCATTGCCCAGAGCGAGCTGATGCTGATTCCGAGCGTCACCGCCGCCAACGGAGACCAGGAGGGCCTGCCGGTCACCCTGCTGGAGGGCGCCGCCGGCAAGGTGTGCGTAATTGCAAGCAACCTGCCCGGCATCGATGAGGTAATCACAGATCAGGTGAGTGGCCTGCTGGTGCCGCAGCGCGATTCCGCGGCGCTCGCGGATGCCATCGAGCTTGTGATGGCCGACGCGGCGCTGCGATCCCAGCTTGCCGCCGGTATCGCCGAGAGCGTGAAGCGCTTCGACATCGCAGTGATTGGTGCCGGCTACAACGCGGTGCTGAAGGGAATTGCCAAATGAACTTCGAGGAATTCTGGAAGGCGTTCACAGCCGTTGAGCGCTCGAGCAAGGCCGTAGCTGCCAGATTCTCGGGTGTACAGCTCTACCCACTCCTGCGCACCCGAATCTTCTACGCCGTGGCCCAGGAGCTGGGACTCTTCGACAACCCGCACCCCAACTTTGCCAAGCCCGAGCTGGAGGAGGGGCTCCCGCCCCTGCCAGACCTGGAGCAGCTGCCCAGGGTTGACGCCGTGATTGTGCCATTCCGCCGCCGCGTGGCCGGTGGCGAGCCATACTCAGACGCCATAATCGAGCGTTTGAAGGCCGAGGGCAAGAGCTTCCGCATTATCGACTTCGATTTCAACGCCGAGGCCCACGCCGCGGACCCAACCGAACTCGACCTCGGCAGGCTGCGCGAACTGTTCACCCAGCAGTACACCGAGCAGGTGAACAAGAACCTTCGCATCACCAGCCGCGAGAACGCCGAAAACCGCTGGACCAAGATCGTCGAGGCCTTCGAGGGATCCTTCGACATCAAGCTGGAGAAGTTCCAGAAGTACCCCAAGTACCTGGTTCGCCGCACCCTCATCGACCAGCTGGGTTTCGCCAAGCTGTTCAAGGATCTGGGCGCCAAAGAGCTCTACATCGTCAACGCCTACTCCGAGCCATCGCTGGTATTGGCCGGCAAACGTGCTGGCCTAACCGTTACCGAGATCCAGCACGGCTTCATCAGCAAGTACCACCCGGCCTACAGTTATCCGCGAGTTGGCCTGCTTCGCCGGCATCAGCGGGTTGATTCGGTTGCCAACCGCATCGCCACCTGGGGCAGGTACTGGGGCAGCCAGGCCAGCGGGGTTCAGCTGCCGGCCGGTACCTCCGCGGTTGTCACCGGTCCAACCATTCCATTCGCCGAGTATCGCGCCAAGGCGCTCGCCGAAAACCGCATCGTGCCAAAGCAGGTGCTCTTCACCAGCCAGGGCGCAATCGGCGGGGAGCTGTTCAAGGCGGCGGTGGGCGTTGCCCGCGCGCTGGCCGACCACAGCGTCATCTATCGCCTGCACCCCAACGAGTCACTCGACGACTACCGCGCGCTGGGTGAGGCAATTGCCGCCATCGATGGCCCGCTGCCCGCCAACTTCTCAATAAGCCACCGCGACCCCATCTTCCTGGATTTGGTAAGCCGCAGCGAGTACCTCATCGGCGCCTTCAGTACGACTCTTTTTGAGGGGCTCGCACTTGGATGCAAGGTTTTGGTGCTTCCGCTCAGCGGCTACGAAAACGTGCAACCCGCCATCGATGGTGGCGACCTGACACTCATTAGTAATCTTGAAGCACTGCCGGAATTTCTTGCCGCGGCCAAACCCGCGAGCGATCCGTTCCGCTACTACGCGCAAACCAGCGCACGATAAAGAGGCAATAATGATCAACTTCGAACTCAACGGCAAGGTCTACGACTACCTGAACCCGTACGTGATTGCCGAGATTGGCGTGAACCACGAGGGCTCGCTGGAGCGCGCCAAAGAGATGATCGACCAGGTTGCCCGCGCCGGTGGCCACGCCGCCAAGTTCCAGACCTACAAGGCCGCAACCCTGGCCGCCAAGAGCACCAGCCCCGCCTACTGGGACCAGACCAAGGAACCTACCTCCAGCCAGTACGAGCTGTTCCAGCGCTGGGACAACTTTGGACCCGCCGAGTACGCCGAGCTGGCGGAGCACTGCAAGCTGCGTGGAATTGACTTCATGTCCACCCCGTTCGACCTCGATGCCGTTGACATGCTCACCCCGCTGATGCCGGTAACCAAGGTTGCCAGCGCCGACCTCACCAACATTCCGCTGCTGCGCAAGATTGGCCGCACCGGTCGCCCGGTAGTCATGTCCTGCGGCGCCTCCAACCACGATGAGATCGAGAACTCTCTCAACGTTCTGCTGGAGGCCGGAGCCGCCAGCGTGACCCTACTCCACTGCATCCTCAACTACCCAACGCCGCAGGCCAACGCCCAGATTGGCCAGATTCAGGTGCTCCAGGAAAAGTTCGGCCACCGCGTGGCCATCGGCTACAGCGACCACGTTCGCCCCGAGGACGACGGTACCGTTCCAGCGGTGGAGATGGCGGCGCTATTCGGCGCAGTTGTGATTGAGAAGCACTTCACCGACAACAAGCAAGGCGTTGGCAACGACCACTACCACGCGATTGACGAAGCCGACCTTCGTGCCTTCAGCGACAAGCTGGCGCTCTACCGAACCCTGCACGGCACCGAAGACCACAGCCTGGAAGCACAGAGCAAGGCCATCAACAACGCGCGCCGCCGAGTGATTGCGGTGCGTGACCTACCGGTTGGCCACGTGATCACCGAGGAAGACCTCATTGCCCTGCGATCCAACGTTGGCATTGAGATTGCGCACT
>JBJTNC010000047.1:0-2013 GCA_046073865.1 Micrococcales bacterium
CCAAGGTTGTCAACTTTATGAAACCGGCGGAGGGAGTCACCCTGATTGACTCCAGCGATCTAAACTTTGCCCAAACCGTAGACGCGGTGCTTGCATGCATTGCGGCTACGAACCCTAAGGACTAACTATGTCTGAACACGACGAGCGCGATGAATACGGCGATCTGCCGATCAGCTCGGAGTTTGTTTCAAAGCTAAACTCCATCACCGATGACGAGGCCGAAAACCGCGCCGCCGCGCTGCGCGCCGGCCTGGACGACTTTGAGCTCGAGGGCGACGACCTAGCCGTTCTTGACGCCGAGTGGGATTGGCGCGACGGCCCTGTAATGCTTCCGGCTCTGCCGGTGCTGGCCATTGTTGGCCGCCCAAACGTTGGTAAGAGCGCCCTGGTAAACCGTATTCTGGGCCGCCGCGAGGCAGTTGTTGAGGACAAGCCGGGTGTTACCCGCGACCGTGTCTCGTACAAGGCTGAGTGGAACGAGCGCAAGTTCACCCTGGTTGACACCGGTGGTTGGGAGCCTGACGCAAAGGGAACCGACCTCTCGGTTGCCCTGCAGGCCGAGGTTGCCGTTGAACTGGCCGACGCCGTTCTGTTTGTGGTTGACGCCATGGTTGGCGCCACCGGCACCGATGAGCGCGTTGTGAAGATGCTTCGCGCCAGCGGCAAGCCAGTGATTCTGGTTGCCAACAAGATTGACGACATGCGCCTCGAGCCAGAGGCCGCGGCTCTCTGGAGCCTGGGCCTGGGTGAGCCGTACCCGGTCTCCGCCCTCCACGGCCGCGGTGTTGCAGACATGCTCGACGCCGCCATGAAGGTGCTGCCAAAGATCTCTGCGGTGGCCAAGGAAGAGTTCGGCGGCCCGCGCCGCGTGGCCCTCATCGGGCGTCCAAACGTTGGCAAGTCATCGCTGCTGAACAAGGCAGTTGGTTCTGAGCGCGCGGTTGTGAACGACCTAGCCGGTACCACCCGTGACCCCATCGATGAGCAGGTGGAGATTGCAGGCCGCATCTGGCGCTTTGTGGACACCGCGGGTATTCGCCGCCGTGTTCGCCTGCAGCAGGGTGCAGACTTTTACGCATCGCTGCGCACCGCGGCCGCCCTGGAGCGCGCCGAGGTTGCCGTTGTGCTGCTTGACGTGACTCAGCCAATCAGCGAGCAGGATGTTCGCATTGTTGACATGGTGCTGGAGTCCGGCCGCGCGCTGGTTCTGGCATTCAATAAGTGGGACATGCTTGACGATGAGCGCCGCCGTTACCTGGAGCGCGAGATTGAGCAGGACCTGGCTCACGTTAATTGGGCACCGCGCGTGAACATTTCCGCCAAGACCGGTCGCCACCTGGAGAAGCTGGTTCCCGCACTCGAGGTTGCGCTGGACTCGTGGGACACCCGAATCCAGACCGGCAAGCTCAACGCGTTCTTGCAGGAACTCACCATGGAGACCCCGCACCCGGTTCGCGGTGGCAAGCAGCCGAGAATCCTGTTTGGAACTCAGGCGAGCACCCGTCCGCCAAAGTTTGTGTTGTTTACCACCGGGTTCTTGGACCCTGGCTACCGCCGATTTATTACTCGCCGTTTGCGCGAAACCTACGGATTTGAAGGCACGCCAATTGAGGTTGGCATGCGTGTGCGCGAGAAGCGCAAGCGCACCTAAGCGTTACCTAACTAAGTGGTCTCCTCTGGAGGCCATTTAGTTTTTAACCGCTGGCTAGACTCGAATTAACGCCCCACAAGGGCGAGTAACAGGCACCTCGCGGGGTGCGGAACGAGGGAGTGGTCATGAGCCAACAGCGGAGCAAAGTTGCAATCATTGGTGCGGGGGCCGTTGGAACCTCTCTGGCCTATGTGTTGCTGATCAAACGCATCGCGGGCGAGGTGGCGCTGTACGACCTCAACAAAGCCAAAGTGGATGCCGAGGTCTTGGATCTGGCTCACGGTAGCCAGTTCACCAGTCCGAGCCGCATTTACGGGGGAGACGACCTAGAAGTGGTGCGCAATGCCGACATCGTTGTCATC
>JBJTNC010000048.1:0-9115 GCA_046073865.1 Micrococcales bacterium
TGGCACCTCGATGTCGGCTCGTCGCATCCTGGGGCTGGAGTAGGTCCCAAGGGTTGGGCTGTTCGCCCATTAAAGCGGCACGCGAGCTGGGTTTAGAACGTCGTGAGACAGTTCGGTCTCTATCCTCTGCGCGCGCAGGAAATTTGAGAAGACTTGCCCCTAGTACGAGAGGACCGGGGTGAACGAACCTCTGGTGTGTCAGTTGTTCTGCCAAGAGCACCGCTGATTAGCTACGTTCGGAAGAGATAACCGCTGAAAGCATCTAAGCGGGAAGCTCACTTCAAGATTAGATTTCCATGACTTAGGTCGAGAGGCTCGCAGTAGATTACTGCGTTGATAGGCTGGATGTGGAAGTGGGGACTAAAGACCCATGGAGCTGACCAGTACTAATAAGCCGATGACTTGATTAACTTTTTGCTTGCGTCCACTATGTGGTTCCCGAGGTATGTTCGGGAATCAAAATAAAGAAACACTTTACTAAGTGCATCGATTCACATAACTCAATAGTGTTTCGGCGGCCATAGCGAAGGGGAAACGCCCGGTCACATTTCGAACCCGGAAGCTAAGACCTTCTGCGCCGATGGTACTGCAAGGGGGACCTTGTGGGAGAGTAGGACACCGCCGGACTTAATTTACAAAATGGCCACCTTTTTAGGTGGCCATTTTGCATTTAACTAACATTTTCTACAGGAGGATTTCATGTCAGAAGACAGAAACCAAGATCGCCCGCGCCGCGATGACCGCGCCGGAGAAGGTCGCCCAGCCTGGAAGAAGGATGGAGACCGCCCAGCTCGTGGCGGCGACCGCCCAGCCCGCGACGGCGATCGTCAGGGTCGCGGCGGAGACCGCCCATCCCGTGACGGTGACCGTCCAGCTCGTGGCGGCGGCCGTTTCGAACGCGATGGCGAACGCCCTGGTCGGTTTGGAGACCGCCCATCGCGTGGTCCAGCCCGTTCTGAGCGTCCCGGCCGTGCCGGTGATGGCCGCGGTGGCGCAGAGCGCCCCGAGTGGCAGACGCGCGTAGAGCGCGAACGTGACCCCGAGCGCGCGAAGAGCCCAATGATTCCTGAGGAGATCACTGAGAAGGACCTGGATCTTTTGGTTCGTGTCCAGATGAAGACCCTCAGCCCCGAAAACGCCGAGCGCGTGTCAAGGCACCTTGCAATGGTCAACCTGCTCATCAACGATGATCCGGAACTGGCCCACCGCCATGCACTAGCTGCAGCCGATCGCGCAGGGCGCATCGGTGTGGTTCGCGAGACTCTCGCGCTAACCGCCTACACCATCGGTGACTTCGCCCTTGCGCTGCGCGAGATGCAGGCCTACCGCCGCATCAGTGGCAAGGACGACCAGCTGCCAATCATGGTTGACTGTGAGCGCGGCCTCGGCCGGCCAGATAAGGCTCTTGAGCTCGGTCGTTCGGTTGATCCAAAGACCTTGGACGCCGGTGTGCGTGTGAACCTTGCCATTGCCATGAGCGGTGCCCGACTCGACCGCGGTGAGAACCAGCTGGCTCTGGCCGAGCTAGAGATCAAGGAACTAAACCCGGAGAGCGTCTTCGACTATTCACCCCATCTGTTCCGCGCCTACGGCGACACCCTCGAGATTCTCGAGCGTAGTGACGAGGCTAAGCGCTGGTTTGACCTAGCGGATCGCGCGGACGTGGCTCTTGCTGCCAAGGCGGCGCCGGCGGTTGAGATGCAAAACATCATCGAAGAACTAGTTATTCCAGAGCCTTACGAGGCACGCCAGCGCGAGGATCGCGAGTGGAAGCCGCGTGAGGGCTCCGACCGTGGTCAGCGTCGTGAGTGGAAGCCGCGTGAAGAGCGCGACAGGGGAGACAGCCCGCGCCGCGATGGTGACCGCCCTTCCCGCCCATTCGGTGAGCGCCGTGAGTGGAAGCCGCGTGAAGACCGAGACAGTAGTGATCGGCCACGCCGCGATGGCGAGCGACCAGCCCGTCCTCCACGCCCAACAACCGGTGACGATCAGCCGAAACTTCGCTTCGGAAATGAGCGTAAGCCACGTACCGAGGGGGACCGTGGTCCGCGCCGCGATTCAAACCGCGGCGACAGCGCTCCGCGAAGCGATCGCGCTCCTCGCAACGACCGTCCGGAATGGAAGAAGCGTGACGAGTAGCATTTGGGGTGTCTACGACACCCTGCTTGCCGATCTCGACGGCGTAGTTTACGAGGGCAAGAATGCCATTGAGCCTGCGCCATCGGTGATTTCAAAGTTCCAGCGCGATGGAGTAAAGGTTGGTTACGTGACCAACAACTCCTCGCGCAGACCTGAGACCATCGCGGAGCAGCTGATTGGCTTTGGCATTGAAACGCGCCCATCGCAGGTAATTGGCAGCGCCCAGACTGGCGTTGAGCTGTTGGCAACGTTGATTCCCGCGGGCTCCAAGGTTCTCGTGGTTGGCGGCGATGGCCTGAGGTCCGCCGTAACCGGCGCGGGTTTCCAGCTTGTGGAGACCGCGGCGGAAGACCCAGCTGGAGTAATTCAGGGATTCGCGCCCGATGTGGCCTGGCGGCACCTAGCCGAAGCGTCATACGCAATTCAGCGTGGCGCCAAGTGGGTGGCCACTAACGGAGACTGGACTATTCCGCAGGAGCACGGCATTGCACCGGGTAACGGAACCCTGGTCTCCGCCGTACATACCGCTGTTGGAATACTTCCACCATTTGCGGGTAAACCCGAGCCGCAGATTTTCCACACGGCCGTAGCCCAGCTGGGCGCGAAAAAGCCACTTTTCGTTGGCGACCGCATCGACACCGACATCACCGGCGCCAACCGTGCCGGGATCGACTCGGTGCTTGTAATGACCGGAATCTCAACCCGCAAAGAGGTGCTTGGAATCAAGGCGGAGGGGCGCCCCAAGTTCATCATCGCTGACCTGGGGGAACTGACCACAAAGTACCCGGAACCAAAGCAGACCAAGCGTGGCTACAAGGTTGGCAAGACGCTGGTTGAACTGCTTGGCAACAAGGTTCGCGTGGTTGACGGCGACCCCAAGAGCCTCGACGCCCTGCGTGCCGCGTGCGCGGTTATTTACAACTGCGAGCTGCCCATTTACGCCCTCGATGTTGAGCCAGCGCTCTACCAATAGGATTTGACCATGAGTGAAAACCTCCAGGATCTTGTGCAGCAGGAGCTGGCTCGCATCGCCGAGCTTGACCTGACCGAGCAACCAGAGGGCTACGCGCGCCTCCGCGACGCACTTGAGCAGGCGCTTGACGCCCTGCCCGAGGGAAACTAAGTATTCCGGAATGAGCATGCGTCTAGATTTGGCCCTTGTTGAGCGTGGCCGCGCCCGGAGCCGAAACCACGCAGCCAGCCTCGTAGATGCTGGCCGAGTTGTGGTTAACGGCCAACCCGCGCGCAAGGCGAGCCAGCCGGTTACCGAGGACGCAGAAATCAGCATCCTAGAAGCCATCGATTATGTTTCGAGGGCAGGTCATAAGTTGGCCGGTGCGCTCGAGGCCTTCCCGCAGATTGAGATTGAGGGAAAGCTTTGCCTCGATGTGGGGGCCTCAACCGGCGGTTTCACCGAGGTGCTGCTTCGCCGTGGCGCATCGAAGGTGGTGGCGCTGGACGTGGGCCACGATCAGATGGTGCCTGAGCTGCGACGCAACCGCAAGGTGATCAACGTTGAGGGCTTCAACGCCAGGGAGCTAAGCCCCGAGTCGCTGCGCGAACGCACCGCCGAGATTGGCACAACCATCGATGTGGCGAAAGAGCCGATTGGGATTGTGGTCTCAGACCTAAGTTTTATCTCCCTGACCCTGGTCCTGCCCGCCATGTACGCGGTTGCCCCAAAGGCGGACTTCGTCCTGCTGGTGAAGCCCCAGTTTGAGGTTGGCAAGACATCGCTGAATGCCAAGGGAATCGTGAACGATCACCGTCTGCGCGCGCAGTCAATCAAGCAGGTTGTGGAATGCGCGGAGGGTCTTGGCATGGAGGTCCACGGAATCGAGAAGTCACTGCTTCCCGGAACCCACGGAAATCAGGAGTATCTCCTGTGGATAAGTGAAAAGCGCAGCGAGTATCGGCCAGAATGGACTGAGAGAATCGATTCGCTCGCAAAGGAGCGTTAGGAGGCGAAATGTCGGCTCGCAGAGTGTTGCTGGTTAGCCACGTTCGCCGCGATGAGGCGCTGCACGCCACGCTCGAAACCGCGCGCCTTCTGCTATCCGAGGGCATTCACCCAGTGATGGAAGACTCCGAGCGCGATGCCCTAGCCCAGTGGGCCGCATCCCAGGGAGTTCAGGAACAGGTTGTTGGCGTTGGCGTGCTTTCCAAGGACTGCCATGTGGCTGACCTGGAGCTGGCCATTGTGCTCGGCGGCGACGGAACAATCCTCAAGGCCGCCGAGATGGTTCGCGACTCCAACACTCCGCTCCTTGGAATCAACCTTGGACACGTAGGCTTCCTCGCCGAGAGCGAGCGCGACGAGCTGCACGCATCGGTGAAGCGTGTTGTGGCCAGGGACTACGTTATTCGTGAACGCCTCACGCTCGACGTAACCGTGGAGGTTGAAGGCAAGGTTGTCTATTCAACCTGGGCGCTAAACGAATGCTCGGTTGAGAAGAGCGCGGCTGAAAAGATGATCGAGGTTTTGATTGAGGTGGACGAACGTCCGCTCTCCAGTTTTGGGGCTGACGGCGTTGTCATGAGCACACCAACCGGCTCCACCGCCTACGCCTTCAGCGCCGGCGGCCCGGTGGTTTGGCCCGGTGTAGAGGCTCTGCTGCTGGTTCCACTCAGCGCTCACGCCCTGTTCTCGCGTCCACTAGTAATTGCCCCAAACTCGCTCATGGCGGTTGAGGTTTCGCAGTCCTCCAACGGCAACGGCGTGCTCTGGTGCGACGGCCGCCGAACCACCGCGCTTCCTAGGGGAGCCCGAGTGGAGGTTCGCCGCTCAGAGCAATCGGTGCGTTTGGCGCGATTCAGAAACAGCGCATTCACAGACCGTCTGGTGGCCAAGTTTTCCCTGCCCGTCACGGGATGGCGTGGTGCCGCCCGCGAACACGACGAGGTGCTCTAGCCCTTGATCGAAGAAATCATCATCCGAGACCTGGGTGTCATCGGTGAGGCACGCCTCCAGCTTGGCCCCGGCTTCAACGTTCTAAGTGGCGAGACTGGCGCTGGTAAGACCATGATCCTCACCGCACTCGGCCTGTTGCTCGGCGAACGCGCCGACAGCTCATCGGTGCGAAAGGGCCAACCGCAGGCCCAGGTTCACGGGCTCTGGCGCCTGGATGGCTCCGAGGTTGGTTCTACCGTGGCGGATCGCCTCAACGAGGCAGGGCTCGACTTTGACCTGTCCGAGCTGATCGTCAGCCGCACCGTTGCCTCCGATGGCAAGAGTCGCGCCAGCATCTCGGCGCAGCCGGTGCCCGCTGGCCTCCTTGCCGAACTTGGCCAGAAGCTGGTTGTTGTGCACGGTCAGAGCGAACAGCTCAGGCTTCGTTCGGCAACCGCGCAGCGCGAGGCTCTTGACGCGTACGCCGGCCCACAGCTGGCCACGCAGTTGGCCGAATACCAGACTGAGTATCAGAACTGGAAGGCGGCCGAGGAACGGCTTGCAGAACTGGTGGCCAACGCGGCTACCAGGATGCGCGAGGCTGACGAGATGCGTGCCGCCGTGAAAGAACTCGAGGCGGCAGATCCGCAGCCGGGCGAAGACGTAGAGTTGGCGGCCCTTGCGGAACGACTGACAAATCTGGAGGCAATCCGCTTCGCGGTTGCCAGCGCGCACGAGGCCATATCCTCTGAGGAGGGAAATCCAGACGCACTGGGGCTTCTCAGCCAAGCGCGCAAGCAGTTGGAGGGTGGAGCGGGGCACGACTCCAGGCTCGAGGCGCTCGCCGAGCGAGCCGCCGAACTTGGCGCTCAGGCTCGCGACCTTTCGGGCGAGTTGGCATCGCTGCTCTCACAACTGGAAAACGATTCCGAGCGCAGCCTGGACGAGATCCAGGGCCGAAGGGCCGTTCTCAACACCCTCATGCGCAGGTACGGGCCAAGCCTGGACGAGGTGATCGCCTACCGAGAGAGCGCGTCGCTGCGGCTTCTGGACCTAGACACCAGCGAAGACCAGATCAACGAACTTCGCGAGAGTCTCGCCGCCATGCACGAGGCTGCCAAGACTCGGGCTGCCACCGTTTCCGCGCTGCGTCAAGAAGCTGCTGGCAGGCTGGCTGAGGCCGTAACTCAGGAGCTACACGAACTTGCCATGCCTGGCGCAACCCTCGTGGTTGACGTCACGCCGGCGGAGCTTGGCCCTCACGGTGCAGACTCAATCGCCATTCAGCTCTCAAGCTACCCGGGCGCCGACCCTCGGCCGCTGGGCAAGGGGGCATCGGGCGGTGAACTCAGCCGCATCATGTTGGCAATCGAAGTGGTTTTGGCTGACACCAAGTCCAACCCAACCTTCATCTTTGATGAGGTAGACGCCGGCGTTGGTGGCGCGGCCGCCATCGAGATTGGAAAGCGACTGGCCCGCCTAGCAAAGACCGCACAGGTGATCGTGGTCACGCACCTGGCCCAGGTAGCCGCCTTCGCCAACAACCACCTCAGGGTATTGAAGAGCCACAACGGTGAGTTCACATCTAGCGATGTGGTGGCGCTCGCCGAGGTTTCGCGCGTTGAGGAGCTGGCTCGCATGCTTTCAGGACTCACCGAGAGCGAACTTGGGCTCGCCCACGCTGCAGAGCTCTGGCAACTCGCAAAGCGTGATAACCTTTAATTCCATGGCACATGCGATGGACACTGGTAAGACACGTCATATTTTCGTCACTGGTGGAGTGGCCTCGTCCCTTGGTAAGGGACTGACGGCAGCCTCCCTGGGTAATCTTCTAACGGCTCGCGGTTTGCGCGTTGTCATGCAGAAGCTTGACCCGTACCTGAACGTGGATCCGGGCACCATGAACCCCTTCCAGCACGGCGAGGTCTTCGTTACCGAGGACGGCGCCGAGACCGACCTCGATGTGGGCCACTACGAGCGCTTCCTGGACATCAACCTGAGCCAGGCCGCCAACGTGACCACCGGTCAGATCTACTCCAGCGTGATTCAGCGCGAGCGCCGCGGCGAGTATCTGGGTGACACGGTGCAGGTAATTCCGCACATCACCGATGAGATCAAGCGCCGCATGCGCCTGCAGGCTCACGAGAACCCAGCCCCGGACGTAATCATCACCGAGATCGGTGGCACCGTGGGCGACATCGAGTCGCTTCCGTTCATCGAGGCAGCGCGTCAGGTGCGCCACGATGTGGGCCGCGACAACGTCTTCTTCGTGCACGTGTCGCTGGTTCCGTACCTCGGCCCTTCTGGTGAGCTAAAGACCAAGCCAACCCAGCACTCGGTTGCCGCGCTCCGCAGCTACGGAATCCAGCCGGACGCCGTGGTGCTTCGCAGCGACCGCGCGCTGCCGGCCAGCATCAAGAACAAGATCGCCCTGATGTGCGACGTTGACGTAAACGCCGTGGTTAGCGCCGCCGATGCATCGAGCATCTACGACATTCCAACCGTTCTCAACAACGAGGGCCTGGACAGCTACATCATCAAGCGCCTGGGCCTCGCCGCGGGAGACGTGAACTGGAGCCGCTGGGAGCCGGTGCTGAGCGCCGTTCACGAGCCTAAGCACGAGATCACCGTTGGTCTGGTTGGTAAGTACATCGACCTACCAGACGCCTACCTCAGCGTTACCGCCGCGCTCCAGGCCGGTGGATTCGCCCACCAGGCCAAGGTCAAGATCAAGTGGATCGCCTCGGACCTCTGCGAGCACCAGGCAGGCGCCGAGGAGCAGCTGAGCGACGTTGACGCCATCTGTATCCCGGGTGGATTCGGTGTCCGCGGAATTGAGGGCAAGCTTGGCGCGCTGAACTACGCGCGCACCAACAAGATTCCAACCCTGGGACTCTGCCTTGGCCTGCAGTGCATGGTTATCGAGTACGCCCGCAACGAGGCCGGCCTCGAAGGCGCATCGTCCACCGAGTTCGACGAGGATGCCAAGTACCCGGTAATCGCAACCATGGCCGAGCAGGTGGAGATCATCGCCGGTGGTGACATGGGTGGAACCATGCGCCTGGGCAAGTACACCGCGGCTCTGAAGCCAGGCTCGATCGTCTCGGAGCTCTACGGAAGTGACACCAGCGAGGAGCGTCACCGCCACCGCTACGAGGTGAACAACAAGTACCGCGACCAGATTGGCGAGGCGGGCCTCGTGTTCTCGGGCACTTCGCCCGACGGCCACCTGGTTGAGTACGTTGAGCTGCCACGAGAGGTGCACCCGTTCTATGTTGCAACCCAGGCACACCCTGAGTTCAAGAGCCGCCCAACCAACGCTCACCCGCTGTTCCGCGGCCTGATCGAGGCCGGTATTGCCCGCCACGAGGCAAACCGCATCTTCAGCAGCGAAGAAAACTAACCAGCGGCAGCCAGGACAAAAAGCCAAATGCCCAAGGATCGCCCAGCCCAGCCCAAGATCCTGACCTCGGACACCGTTTTCGAGGGCAAGATCTGGGATGTGGCGCGCGAGACCTTCGAGTACAACGGTGGCCAGCTCACCCGCGAGTTTGTTAGGCACACGGGAGCGGTGGCGGTTCTAGCCATCGATGCAAACCAGCGCGTTTTGATGATTTGCCAGTACCGTCACCCGGTTAGGGCTCACCTGTGGGAGATTCCCGCCGGCCTGCTCGACGTGCCGGGAGAGGACCGGCTCACCGCTGCCAAGCGAGAGCTGTTGGAGGAGACCGGCCATGTGGCGGCATCCTGGGAGAAGCTGGCCGACTTCATGACCACCCCCGGCGGCAACGATGAGGTAATCACCATCTTCCTTGCCCGCGATTTGAGCCACGTTGGCTACCACGAGGCGCTCGAGGGCGAAGAGGTTGACATGATTCGCGAGTGGATTCCGCTGGATGAGGCGCTTGCCAGCGTGCTGGCATCCGAGATTCAGAGCCCGGCCGCGGTGGTTGGAATCCTGCAGGCCGCAATCAAACTGGGTGTGAAGGCGGCCTAGGGTGGCCGATACAGACTCCCTTGAAGCCCTGGTGGATAGATTCCTCAGGCACCTGGCGGTGGAGCGCGGTCTCTCCAAGAACACGCTCA
>JBJTNC010000049.1:0-3735 GCA_046073865.1 Micrococcales bacterium
GCCGACCACCACGGCTACGTTCCACGCATGATGGCGCTCTGCGCCGCCTTCGGTGACCAGCCGGGAACCAACATGGAGATCCTGATTGGTCAGCTGGTGAACCTGGTGCGAGACGGCCAGCCCGTTCGCATGTCCAAGCGCGCGGGAACCGTTGTGACCATGGAGGACCTAGTGGAGGCGGTTGGCGTTGACGCCGCCCGATACGCCCTGGCTCGCTCCAGCGCAAACTCCCAGTTGGACATTGACCTCGAGCAGCTTTCGAAGCGCACCAACGACAACCCAGTCTTCTACGTACAGTATGCTCACGCCCGCACCCGCCAGGTGGCCAACAACGCCGCCAGCCTCGGGGTAACGCGCGACGAGTTTGCCCCGAAGCTGCTGAACCACGCAACCGAGAGCGAGCTGATCGCCAAGTTGAGCGAACTTCCTCGCGTGGTTTCTCAGGCCGCCGAGTTCCGCGAGCCCCACCGCGTTGCCCGCTACCTCGAAGAGGTTGCCGGCGCCTACCACCGATGGTACGACAACTGCCGCGTCACACCGCTGGGCGAGAACCCGGTTGAGAGCATTCACCGCACCCGCCTGTGGCTGAACGACGCCACCGGTGTCGTCCTCCGCAACGGGCTCGCGCTGCTTGGTGTCTCGGCACCGGAACGGATGTAGGGGGACACATGGCAAAGCACAGCGCATCCGGTCTGGCACCGGAGTGGCTGAAGGTCCCAGCAGACCTCAACGCCATCAACCCAAAGGTTTGGCCCGCAACCGCAATGCGCGACTCTGCGGGAGAGTTCACCATCGGTGGAGTCACCGTGGACGAGCTGGCTAACCAGTTTGGCACCCCGCTCTACGTGCTGGACGAGCACGACTTCCGTGGCCGTGCCAAGGCCGTCAAGAAAGCCCTCACCGATGCCGCGGAGCGCATCGGGACCACCGCTAAGGTTTACTACGCCTCCAAGGCGTTCCTCTGCACCCAGATTGTCGAGTGGGTGGACGAGCTTGGGCTCAACATCGATGTGGCCTCCGGTGGCGAGCTAGCCGCCGCACTTGCCGGGGGAATCCCAGCCGAGCGAATCGGACTCCACGGAAACAACAAGAGCCCGGGCGAGATTGGCCGAGCCATCGCTGCCGGAGTTGGCGCAATCGTTATCGACAGCGACATCGAGATCGAGCGCATTGCTTCCATCGCTGCAGCCATGGACAAGGTTCAGCCGGTTCGAATCCGCGTCTCCACCGGCGTGCACGCCGACACTCACGACTTTTTGGCCACCGCCCGCGAGGACCAGAAGTTTGGAATCCCGCTATCGGAGGCCGCGGCCCTAGTGGCGAAGATTCGCTCCGACCGCCACCTGAAGTTCCTGGGCCTGCACCAGCACGTTGGCAGCCAGATCTACTCGCCGGACGGCTTCATCGCTAGCACCAGGCGCCTCATCGCGCTACACGCGGAGCTGCTTGCCGGGGGAGAGATCCCGGAGCTCAACCTTGGCGGCGGATTCGGCATCAACTACAAGCTGGCCGACGACGCACCTGATGTGGCGAAGACCGCCGCGGCTATCGTCGACGCGCTTGCCGCCGAGTGCCAGCGCCTGGGCATAAGGGTTCCCGCGCTGGCGTTTGAACCAGGCCGCGCCATGATTGGCAACAGTGGCGTGACCATCTACAACGTTGGCACCATCAAGGATGTTCAGCTCACCGATGAGGCAACCGGCGCCGAGGCAACGCGAAAGTACGTTTCGGTCGACGGCGGAATGAGCGACAACATTCGCACCGCGCTATACGAGGCCGAGTACCACGTTGTGCTGGCCTCCCGGGTTTCGAGCGCCCCCGCCGCGCTTAGCCGCGTGGTTGGCAAGCACTGCGAATCTGGTGACATCGTGGTTCGCCACGACTACCTGCCCGGCGATGTGTCACCTAATGACCTACTGGCGGTTGCCGCCACCGGTGCCTACTGCCACTCCATGTCTAACAACTACAACTGGATCGCCCGCCCGCCCGTGGTTTCGGTGCGCGGGGGAACAGCTAATCTGTTGGTAAGAGGCGAGACCGAGGCAGACCTGTTTGCCCGCGACGTGCGCTACCAGCACAAACACGGCGGCAAGACCGCCTAAGGAAAAGGATCAGACCTTGATCGAATACCGCCCACTTCGCGTGGCACTGCTTGGGGCCGGCTCTGTCGGTTCGCAGGTTGCGCGCCTATTGATTGAGAACAAGTCCGAACTCGCGGCCCGTGTCGGTGCCGAACTCGAGCTGGTTGGTATCGCCGTGCGCGACGCATCGGTTGACCGCCCCGGTGTTCCAAAGGAACTCATCACCACCGATGCCGAGCCACTCATTCTTGGCGCCGACATCGTGATTGAGGTAATGGGTGGCATCGAGCCCGCCCGCACCTACGTTCTTCAGGCCCTCAACTCGGGAGCCGACGTGATCACCGCCAACAAGGCCCTGCTGGCCACCCACGGCGATGAAATCTACGATGTCGCCGAGCAGGTTGGCGCACAGCTTTACTACGAGGCTGCCGTGGGTGGCGCAATCCCAATCATCCGCCCGCTGCGCGAGTCGCTCGCCGGCGACAAGATCAAGCGGATCATGGGAATCGTAAACGGCACCACCAACTACATTCTCGACCGCATGAACTCCACAGGTGCAACCTTCGAGTCGGCGCTCGCCGAGGCTCAGGAACTTGGCTACGCGGAGGCCGACCCAACCGCCGACGTCGAGGCATACGACGCAGCGCAGAAGGCGGCCATCTTGGCATCGCTGGCATTCCACACCGAGGTGCCGCTGGAGAGCGTTTACCGCGAGGGAATCACCAAGATCACCCAGGCCCAGATGGAGGCCGCGCGCCGCGATGACCTGGTCATCAAGCTGCTCGCCATCGCGGAGAAGATTGAGGCGGAGGGCGACCAACCCGCCGGTGTTTCGGTTCGCGTCTACCCAACCCTGATTCCGGTAACCCACCCGCTGGGTGCCGTCCGCGGCGCCTTCAACGCGGTGTTCGTTGAGGCCGAGGCCGCCGGTGAGCTGATGTTCTACGGCGCCGGTGCCGGCGGCGTTCAGACCGCATCGGCGGTTCTGGGTGACCTGGTATCCGCTGCCAAGCGCCACGTTGCCGGAGGACCGGGTCTGGCCGACTCCGTGCACGCGAACCACCCAATCCTTAGCATCGATCGAATTGTCACCCAGTACCAGATCACGGTTGAGGTGACCGACCAGCCTGGCGTTCTGGCGCAGGTGGCAAATATCTTCTCCGGCCACAGTGTCTCTATCGAGACCGTGGAGCAAATGGCGCGAGTCGTTGACGGCAAGCGCACCGGAACAGCATCCCTGGAGATCGGAACCCACAAGGCCACCGATGCTTCGCTATCAGCAGTTGTTGAGGCACTGCGCGCCACGGAAGCCGTGGTGGAAGTGACCTCCGTTATTCGAGTGGAAGGTGTCTAAATGGCCCACCAATGGCGCGGTGTAATCCGCGAGTACTTCGATCGTCTGGACGTAGATTCCAGCACCACCATCGTCACGCTTGGCGAGGGCGGCACCCCGCTGGTGCCAGCCCCGGCGCTGGCAAAGCTGGTTGGTGCCGACGAAGCCTGGCTCAAGTTCGAGGGAATGAACCCAACCGGTTCGTTCAAGGACCGCGGCATGACCATGGCTGTATCTAAGGCGGTAGGCCACGGTGCCAAGGCCGTAATTTGTGCTTCTACCGGTAACACCTCGGCTTCAGCTGCCGCTTACGCTGCCCAG
>JBJTNC010000050.1:0-3482 GCA_046073865.1 Micrococcales bacterium
TGGCGCGGAACGTGCCATCAAGGCAACCGAAATGGCCGCTCAGTCCCCGTTGCTCGACCAGACCATCGACGGAGCACACGGTGTTCTCCTCTCGATCCAGGGTGGCTCGAACCTCGGAATTCACGAGATCAACGAAGCCGCGTCGCTCATCACCGAGCACGTCCACCCCGACGCCAACGTCATCTTCGGTATGTCGATCGATGACACCCTCGGCGACGAGGTTCGCATCACGGTTATTGCCGCTGGTTTCGATGACAACACCCTGCCGTACCGCAAGGCAGAGCGCGACATCTTCGCCTCGAAGGCCGAGCCTGAGCAGGCAGCTGCTCCTGCGCCCGCCGCTCCCGTGGCAGAGCCTGCAGCTGCTCCAGCCACCAGCTGGGCAACCGAGGCGGCCGAAGAGGCGGCGACTGCCACCGCGGCGAACCCTCAGGTGAGTCCACGCAGCGACAACATGTGGGGCGACGACCTCGACATCCCAGAGTTCCTGCGCTAAGGCCAAATGAACGACACCCTGGCAGAACGCTACGCTCGGGTTGAGCAGCGCATCAGCGATGCCTGCGCAGCAGCCGGCCGAAGCCGGGACGAGGTGCGACTGCTGGTGATCAGCAAGTTTCACCCCGCCGAGTTGGTGCTGGACCTGCTCGCGCTCGGCCAGACCGCCTTCGGCGAGAACAAAGACCAGGAGGCCTCGGCAAAGGCTCGGGCGGTGAGCGAGGCCCTGGAGGGGGACCCTGCGTTCGCGGGCCTGCCGGTGCCCGACTGGCACTTCGTGGGCCAGCTTCAGAGCAACAAGGTCAAGTCCGTGCTGCGCTATGCCTCAACCATCCACTCGCTCGATCGCGATTCCCTCCTCACGGCGCTCGCCAAGGAGCGGGCCAAGCTCGAGGGGACAGCGGCAACCGGCGTATTTATTGAGCTAAACCTCACCGATGACCCGGAGCGGGGCGGAATCAAGCCCGAAGAGTTGCTGGCGTTTGCGGATAAAGTGCTCAAAGTTGATGGGCTCAACCTGCTGGGCGTGATGGGTGTGGCAACCCTCGAGGGCCGGGAAGATCGAGACTTTGAAACAATCGCCCGAGCCAGCGAGAACCTCAAGACCGTAGCGCCTCAGGCTCGCTGGATTTCCGCGGGAATGTCGGGGGACTTCGAGCAAGCCATTGCCTTCGGCGCGACACACCTTAGGATTGGCACGGCAATCACGGGCCCGCGCCAATACCTCACCTAACCTGACATTAGACGTCTTAGTTTGGGCGAATAGTTTTTAGGAGTTGCCATGGCTAACCCACTGAAGAAGATGACGGACTTCCTTGGATTCCCAGGAGGAGGCCTCGACCTTCCAAGCGCGCCGGCTGCACCAGTTGCTCCACGCAGCGTTGGTTCGGTAACCCGCAACCTCACCCCACTTCGCGGCTCGCGACGAGCCGGCGACATCAGCGAGATCGTCACCTTCCAGCCAGCTGACTGGGCCGAGTCCGCCGTCATCGCTGCCACTTTCCGCGAGGGCACCCCGGTGATTGTGAACATGGCAGACATGGCTCCGCTGGACCAGCGCCGTCTGCTCGACTTCATGCTCGGGCTCCAGGCCGGGCTCGAGGGTAACCTCAAGCGCGTCACCAAGACCGTGTTCCTGCTGAGCCCAACCCACGTTGTGGTCAACGAGGAAGACGAGCCAGAGGTCACCGGCATGGATGCCGAGGATGACCTCGACATTCGTCGCCCATAGTCCCGAGGCAATCCGAAATGCCGCTCATCGGCCTCGGCCTGAACATTCTGCTGGACACGCTGTTTTGGCTCTTCATGGGCCGATTCGTAATCGACCTGCTGTTTTCCATGAACCCAAACTTCAAGCCGCGTGGCCTCGGGCTCGTGGTCACCGAGATCGTCATGACCGTCACAGACTGGCCCATGCGCAGGATTCGAAAGTTCGTGAAGCCAATCCGTATTGGCGGCGGCTACATCGATTTCTCCTGGACCATTGCGCTGGTGATTATCAGCGTTCTGCAGTCTGTGGTGAGCAGGTTCTTCTTTTAGCCTTTTCCAAGGCGCCTGCGGTAGTCTGTCTTAGTTACCAACAACCTAGGAGGGCTAAGTCATGCCACTGACTCCAGAAGATGTAGTCAACAAGCGGTTCCAGCCAACTAAGTTCCGCGAGGGCTACGACCAGGACGAGGTCGACGACTTTCTTGACGAGATCGTGGTGGAGCTGCGACGCCTGAACCACGAGAACGAGGACCTGCGACAGCGACTGCTCGCCAGCGAGGGTCGCATCGCGGAGCTTCAGCGCTCCGGAGCCGGTCTGGTTGCGCAGATGCAGGCACCTGTTGCCGAGACCGTGGTAACGCCAAGCAACTTCCCAGAGCCCGTGTCCAACCCGGCCGAGCTCGACTCCTCCAACACCAACAACCTGCTGCAGCTTGCACGCAAGCTCCACGACGAGCACGTTGCAGAGGGCATGGCCAAGCGCGATGCGCTCATCGCCGAGGGTCACGCAACCGCAGCACGTCTGGTGCGCGAGGCAGAGGCAGCGCAGCGCGCCGAGATCAGCCGCTACGAGCGTGAGAAGGCTCTCGTTGAGCACAGTATCAGCGAGCTGAAGGCCTACGAGCGCGAATACCGACTAAAGCTGAAGGCATTCATCGAGGCCCAGTTGGCAGACCTCACCGAACCAAACTTCGAGCGCCCTGCAACCGCCCCATCGGCGATTGCCGCTCCGGTTGGCGGAGCGCAGGTGGTTGGCGGATTCAACCCTCCAACCGGTTACACCGGCGCCGTCCAGATCTAGTTGGGGTCGGCAGGGTTGAGAAACACTAGGTTGCTTCGCGCCGTTTGGTTTGGGCTCGTCGCGGTAGTCATTCTCGCTTCCGACCAGCTGATCAAGAACGCTGTGATCGCAAGCCTCAACCCGCAGCAGTCATACAACTGGCTCGGAAACGTGGTTCGGCTCTACCTCACCTACAACAACTCCGCCGCGTTCAGCATGGGCTGGGGAATCACCTGGTTGTTCACCCTGATCTCGGCATGCGCGGCCGTGGCCCTCGTGTTCTTTGGCCTGCGCACCCGCAGCCTGGGATGGGCGGCCCTCAGCGGCCTCGCCCTGGGCGGAGTGCTGGGAAACCTGAGCGACAGGCTGTTTCGAGCCCCGGGCTTCCCGTCCGGCCAGGTGGTTGACTACATCCAGATTCCATTCAACTTCCCAATCTTCAACCTTGCCGACAGCGCCATCTGCGTTGCCGCCGGCATCACCGTTCTGCTGGTTGCCCGCGGTTCCAAAATCGGTGGCTAAATGACTAGCCGAATGCTTCCCGTTACCCCGGGCCTCGCGGGGGAGCGCGCCGATGCCGGGCTGGCCAAGCTGCTCGGTCTATCGCGTTCGGCTGCGGCCGAAATGCTGGCGGGCGGTTTGGTTCTGCAAAACGGCAAGCTGATTGGCAAATCGGACCGCCTGATTGAGGATGCCTGGCTGGACGTGACCCTGCCGG
>JBJTNC010000051.1:0-2618 GCA_046073865.1 Micrococcales bacterium
ACCACGAATTCGTTTGGAATGTCGTAGCCAACCAGCCAAACCGGGACCTCAACCTTGGCCGCCGCAGGCTTACGAAGGAAAGCAACCACGTCAACCGATGCCGCACCGCGGGCGGTGAGTGTGGTCTGCAGCCAGCTGAGGGTGAGGCCGGAGTCGATGATGTCCTCGACGATGATCACGTGCTTGCCGTGGATCTCGGCATCGAGGTCCTTGAGGATTCTGATTACGCCACTTGAGACGGTGCCGGAACCGTATGACGACAGCGCCATCCAGTCCATGCTGCTGGAGATGTTCAGTGCGCGCGATAGGTCTGCCATGAACATGACCGCACCCTTCAGCACACCGACCAGAAGGACTTCCTTGCCCGCATACTTCGCATCAATCTCGGCGGCCAGTTCGGCCACACGGGTATTAATCTGCTCCTCGGTGATTAGCACCTTGGTTAGTTGCGACTTTGCAGACTCGAAGTTCACTTAGCAGGCTCCCGCTCTGAGCGTTTTAGATGATTTGAAGGTGAGGTCCTCACCTTGTCTTACAACTCTAACGCCTGGCAGGGTGAGTTCTTTCTGTCCGTGCCAGTTGTGTACCAGTTGGGCAATTTCATCCACCGATGCCTTGGTGGGCTGACCCCCAACCACGGTTGCCGCCCGGTGGATCACCCTGCCCAGGATGGCGGGGGCGAGTGGCGTGAGGCCGGAAACCGGGAGGGTAACGGCGGTTGGGCCCAGCTTCGCTAGTTTCGTAAACTCGAGCTCGGATGCCTGCTCCAGGTATTCCAGGTCTCGCTGAATCAGCTGGGCGGTTCGCGCCAGCGACTCCGCAACGCCCGGACCCAGCGCCTTCTCCAGCGCCGGCAGGGCCTGGCCGCGCACCCGAACCCGCGTGAACTCCGGATTTGAGTTGTGCGGATCCACCCAGAAGGTTAGCCCCGAGTCCAGGCAGAACTGCTCGGTTGTGTCGCGCGCGATGCCGAGGAGCGGCCTCAGGTACGAGAAACCGGCGGCAGCCGTGGCCGGAGCCATCCCGGCCACGGAACGCAGGCCGGAGCCGCGGGCCAGCCCAAGTAGCACGGTCTCGGCTTGATCGTTCAGAGTGTGACCCAGCAGAACGGCAACCGCGCCTGCGGCCCTGGCCGCGTTGGAAAGCGCCGCGTAGCGGGCTTCCCTGGCTGCCGCCTCGATCCCGCCGGTTCGTCCAACGGAAACCTCAACGATCTCTACCGGGTCAAGCGCAAGTTCGCGCAGTTTGGCGGCGGTTTCGCTCGCCACCGCCCGGGTTGCCTCCTGCAGGCCGTGCTCAACTATCACGGCGCCAACCCGCGCGCCAAGTCTTGGCGCCTCAAAGCCTGCGGCGGCCGCCAGGGCGAGGGAGTCGGCTCCGCCGCTCACGGCAACCAGCACCAGTTCTCCCTGGCCTACCCCCTGGGCCTCCAGGGCCTCCCTCACCGCGCGGCGCACGTCGGCCATCGCGGGTGTGAGCCTTGGGCGCTGAACCATTTTCGATAACCTTTAGGTAGGAGAGTTCCTCTCCACTAAGCCTAAATTGGAGCACCCATGTCTTACGACGTAGTTATTGAGATTCCTCGCGGTAGCCGCAACAAGTACGAGATCGATCACGAGACCGGTCGCGTTTGGCTGGACCGCGTGCTGTTCACCCCGTTCGTTTACCCGCTGGACTACGGCTACTTCGACAACACCCTGGGCGGCGACGGCGACCCGCTCGACGCCCTGGTTCTACTCGAGTTCCCCGTCTTCCCAGGCGTTGGCGTGAAGGTTCGCGCTGTTGGCTACCTGCAGATGGAGGACGACGGCGGCATCGACGAGAAGGTTGTCTGCGTGCCTGCGAAGGACCGTCGCTGGGACCACATCCAGGACATCAACGACGTGCCGCAGCAGACCCGCGACGAGCTGGTCCACTTCTTCAGCCGCTACAAGGACCTGGAGCCGGGCAAGTGGGTAAAGGTTGGCGAGTGGTCGGGCCGCGAGGCCGCCGAGAAGCTGATTCTCGAGGCCCAGGAGCGCTTCCAGTCGGCAGACCACTAGGTCTTTCGACAACTACAGCTTTCAAAACGAAGCCCCGGTCAATGAACTGCTCCCCAAAAGTTGGACAGTTTAAGACTAGGCGGGTTTGAGTTGAAGGGCATGGCTCCGATATTGCATCGGGGTCATGCCCTTCAGCCTTTCCTGGACTCTCTCATTGTTGTACCAAGTGATGTACTGGTTGATTTCGCTCACTAGCGAATCAACAGTATTGAAGACTTCACCGTGGAACATTTCAGTTTTGAGATGACCGAAGAAGTTCTCCATCACGGCATTGTCGTAACAGTTAGCTTTTCGGGACATCGATTGAACAGCCTCATGGTCGCGGATCAGGTTCCGCCATTTAGCGTGCTGGTATTGGAAGCCTTGATCAGTGTGCACCAACACACCAGCATTGGGTTTATGGTTCGTGAAAGCCTTCGACAAACTCTTCTTCAGCCGCGACGACGTCGAGGTCGAGATCCGCGACGAGCCCACTGGACGCGTCGTTGCGGCCAAGGTTCGCTGGGCCTCGCCGGTGGCGTTGCTCAAGTTCATTCGCCGTCGCGGCGGGTCTGGAATGTCGGTGACGGCAAAAGG
>JBJTNC010000052.1:0-3125 GCA_046073865.1 Micrococcales bacterium
GGGTGGTCAGCGTCAGCGCGCCATGATCGCTCAGGCCCTTGCCTGTGATCCGGCGCTGCTTGTGGCGGACGAGCCAACAACGGCTCTCGACGTTACCGTTCAGGCAGAGATCATTCAGTTGATGCGTGACCTGAAGGACAAGCTCAACTCGGCCGTGCTGCTGATCACCCACGACATGGGTGTTGTTGCGGACCTAGCCGACGAGATCCTGGTTATGAAGGATGGCTTGACGGTTGAGAAGGGAACTGCGGACCAGATCTTCAACCGTCCCCAGCACCCCTACACTCAGCAGCTCCTGGCTGCGGTTCCAAAGCTGGGATTTGCGGCGGCTCGTACCCTCGAGGTAACTGCTTCGGCACCGGTGCTGAAGCTCGAAAACCTGGTGATCGAGTACCCGAAGCGCGGCCGGATTCCGGCTTTCACCGCTGTGAAGGACTTCAGCCTCGAGATCATGCCGGGTGAGATTGTTGGTCTGGTTGGTGAGTCTGGCTCCGGCAAGACCACCGTCGGCCGCGCCGCCATCGGCCTGCTTCCGGTGAAGAGCGGTTCCATCCAGGTGGTTGGTCAGGAGATTGCCGGTGCTTCCCAGAAGCAGCTCCGCAGCATTCGCCGCAACACCGGAATTGTCTTCCAAGACCCAGCATCTTCGCTGAACCCTCGCCTTCCGATTGGTGAGTCCATCGGTGAGCCTATTCTGCTTGCGGGAGTTGCCAAAGGCGCAGAGCTAGACCGCATGGTGGAGGACCTCCTGGCCTCGGTTGAGCTTCCGCGAAGCTACCGCAACCGTTACCCGCACGAGCTCTCTGGTGGTCAGCGCCAGCGCGTGGGTATTGCCCGAGCGCTTGCCCTGGCTCCGGACCTGCTGATCGCCGACGAGCCAACCAGCGCGCTGGACGTGTCGGTTCAGGCGCGATTCCTCGAACTTCTGCTCGACCTACAGGACAAGCTGAAGTTCGCCTGCCTCTTCATCAGCCACGACCTCGCGGTTGTTGACATCCTCTCGCACCGTATTGCGGTTATGCAGAACGGTGAGTTGGTTGAGCAGGGTCCTCGTGACCAAATCCTTCGCAACCCTCAGCACGCCTACACGCAGCGCCTGATCGAGGCCGTTCCGGTTCCGGACCCAGCCCTGCAGAAGGCAAAGCGCGAGGCTCGTCGCGGCTAGTTGCCAAACCCCGGGAACCCTGGCCCAGTAGCCAGCGGTTCTCGGGGTTTTTGCCGTCTGCGGTAACCTTGAATATAGGCCAGTTCGTTTGGAGAGCATTGAAAAAGTCGCTTGGATTTGTGGCGGTTATCGCCGCTTTGGGGTTGTCGCTCTCGGGTTGCGCCGCCGCAGGCCCGACCCAGTCGGCCGCCGGCATCCAGAAGGGCACAAGCCTGGTTATCGGTGAGCCTGGCCTACTAACCAACATCAACTCCGGCGTTTATTCCACGCCGCTCTCCGAAGTGGCCTCGGCCGATTTGGCTCAGCTCACGCTGCCCGCTTTCTATTACCACGATGCCTCCGGTGCCCTAGTGGCCAACACCGCCTTTGGAACCGTCAAGCGCGATGCCGCGTCCGGAAACGTGACATACACCCTGAGCGGCAAGGCCAGGTGGAACGATGGCGAGCTGGTCTCGCCAGCCGACCTCGCGCTGAGTTTCCTGGCCTCGACTAACCGCGATCAGCCCGGATTCCAGAGTTCGCTGGGGCAGACCTCTTTGGCGCTGGCTGACAAAATCACCGTGAACAACTCCGGCGTTGTTATCCACTACTCCCAGCCTGTTCCGGACTGGCAGACGGCGCTCGTCCTCTCTGCCCCCGCGCACGTCGTTGGAGCAAAGGCGCTCGGCGGAAGCCCATCGGTGGCTGACGCCAACCAGGCCATCATCGATGCTGCCACCGGCGCTAGTAAAACCCACCTTTCTGACATCGAAACCGCCTTTGCCACCGGTTTCGTGACCAATGCCACGGACCTCGCTGCGGATGTGAAGGCCTCGAAGCTTTACAGCGCAGGCGCCTACAGTATTCAGTCGCTCAGTGCCTCGCGGGCCATCCTGAAGGCCAACCCATCCTTCAACGCCGGGCCTCTCGGCAGCGCTGAGACAATCACCCTCAGCTTTTACGCGGGCCCAGACCAGCTGAATGCGGCAATCTCGGCCAAGCAGGTTGATCTTGCAAAGCCGGTTGCCTCCACCATGACAACTCTCGCGCAGGCGAAGGCTCTGGCCTCGAAGGCTGGGCTCACGAGCCTGGTTGCAGATTCGGGTGCTAACGAGGTTATCCTCGTGAACCACGCCTCCGGCTCTTCCTTCGACGCAAAGACCTGGGGAGAGGGAAGTCAAAAGCTGGCAACCGCCCAGAAGATGCTGTTCCAGTTCCTGCCGCGCGCGGGTATCCGCGCAACCTTCGCCAGCGATGGCAGCGTTGCACCAACCGATTCGCTGGTGTTCTCCACAGGTGACAACAACTACACGGCATCCGTGAACGCGAACGGAACCTCTGCATTTGCCTTCCAGAGCGCCGAATTAACGGCAGAGGAGTGGCAGGCCGCCAAGTTTGACCGAACCATCTCGTTGCGCGTGCTGTTTGACGCCAACTCGGCCCGCGGTCAGCTGGAGTACACGCGCCTCGCCAACCTGGGAAAGCTCGGCGGTTTTGATGTTCAGAACGTTTCGACGGACACTCCGGCATCGGTGCTTGCAAGCGGGCAGTGGGACATCTACATTGCAGACCTGCCAAGGCTCTCTGCCGCCAACGAGGGGTTGGCAACCGCGGTTGGTGTGCTTGGCGGATTCCAGGATGCCAAGGTATCGGCGTTGGTAGCCAAGGCAGCGGCCAACGGCACCCTTGCGCCAAAGGATCAGGCCGCGCTGGACAAGCTTCTGGTTGCCGGCTACTACGGTTTGCCGCTATTCCAGCTTGATTCGCTGCTGGTTTCCAGCAGCAAATTGGCCAAGACCACCCTCAACGCCTCGAATTCATCTGTTGTTTGGGGCTATTCAAACTGGCTGGTTTCGGCTAAGGGCAAGTAAACTTAGAACAGTCTGGGTAGGCGCAGTTGCCGCCTCGGCCCACTTTTCTATTCCAATCTCGCGAGCTACTGATTACGCTTGCGCCCGTAAGGACAAACTATGGCTCTGGT
>JBJTNC010000053.1:0-5694 GCA_046073865.1 Micrococcales bacterium
GTTCAACAAGGCGCACACCGCCGGCTACGGCCTGGTGTCGTTCTGGACCGCCTACCTCAAGGCCAACTTCCCGGCAGAGTACATGGCGGCTCAGCTCACCTCGGTGCGCGACAACCGCGACAAGATGGGAACCTACCTGAACGACTGCCGCCACCAGGGCATCAGCGTTCTGCCGCCCGATGTGAACGAGTCGTTCTCGGCTTTCGCCGCCGTTGGCGAGGACATCCGATTCGGCCTGAATGCGGTTCGCAACGTTGGTTGGAACGTGGTTGAGGGCATCATCGAGGCCCGCACCCAGAAGGGGAAGTTCACCTCATTCGGCGACTTCCTCAAGAAGGTTCCGCCCGTGGTCTGCAACAAGCGCACCATCGAATCGCTTATCAAGGCGGGCGCGTTCGACTCCCTCGGCCACACCAGGCGCGCACTCTTTGACATCTTCGAGGAGGCGGTTGACGCCGAAATCGGAGTCAAGAAGAACGAGGCAATGGGCCAGGTTGACCTATTCGGCAGCCTGTTCGGCGATGACGAGCCATCGGTGGTTGTTCCAAACAGTCCAGAGTGGTCCAAGAAAGACAAGCTGGCATTCGAGCGCGAGATGCTTGGGCTGTATGTCTCGGATCACCCGCTCGCCGGACACGAGCGCACCCTGGCCAAGTTCCAGGACAAGGAACTCGCCGAGATTGTGGTTCCCAAGACCGGCGAGGACGGCGAGGAAGTGGTTGGCGGCCTGAGAGACGGCGACATCGTCTCGGTGGCAGGCCTGATCACCAGCGTGCAGCAGCGCGTTGCCCGAGCCAGCGGCAAGCCCTGGGCGCTGGTTTCGCTCGAAGACTTCTCGGGTCAGCGTCAGGTCATGTTCATGGGACGCACCTACCTGGAGTTTGCAGACCGCCTTGTCACAGACCAGGTAGTTGCCATCAAGGGCCGCCTGCGCGAACGCGACGACGAGTTTTCCATCAGCGCGCAGTCGATTCAAATCATCGATGTGGGTGCGGAGGCTGATTCGCCTCCCGTGCACCTGAACCTGCCGGCCGAGGAGGCCACGCGCGAGGTTCTGCTGGAACTGGATCGAATTCTGAGAATGTACTCGGGTTCCACGGAGGTCTTCATCACGCTCACCGGCGGGCAGGAGGACCAGCTTTTTGCCCTGCCTCGCAGGGTTGCGGTTGGGCACGAGTTCTTTGGCGAGATCAAGGCGCTGCTGGGCAAGGCTGCGATTGGTGCAACGCGCGCCGCGGCGACAGAGGCCGACTCAGACTCGGCTGATGACTTTGACGGGGATGAGACCGGCGTTGGCGAACCGCCGCCACTGCACGAGGACGCCCCGCCCCCAGAGGACTACGGCTACTAGCCGAGCGGTTCGGACGGCGCGTGGTAGGCGCGCTGGTGGTACAGCAGGGCTGCGTCTTCGCTGCCAACCGCTCCGGTGACAACATCGGCAATGACCACGGCGTTGTTCTCAACGTCGATCACCTGGCGAACCTTGGCAACAAGCACCGATGTGGCGCAGTCGAACACCGGAACGCCGTGGGGTCCGCGCGCCCAGTCATCGGCGGCGAAGCGCTTGGTGTGATCAGCGGCCATTCGCTTTGCAAGCTCGAGATTCGAAACACCAAGGGTGTGGATTGCAACATACTCGGCCTTGGAGACCGGCTCGTAGCTGGAGGAGCCCTTGGCAACCGAGAACATGATCAGGGCGGGTGCAGCCCCGAGCGAAGTCATTGAGGTGGCGGTGAAACCAACCGGGCTGCCGTCCGGTGCCGAGCAGGTGATCACCGCAACTCCCGAGGCGTGACGGCGGAACGTTGCCAGCAGGGCATCGGTGGGGGACTGGGTGTTATCGAACTCAAGCATGTATATCTCCGAAGTACAGGTTACCCCGCCCGTAAAATTGAACTCACCGCACGTTAGGAAACCCTTGAACATGAGCGCCATTCGCACCATCGACCTCACCGAGGGTTTTGACGTCTCGAAGGTGAACCAGATAGTGCCACGCGCAGCACTTGATATCAACCAGGCTGTGGCCGCCGTCCTTCCGCTCATCGATGATGTTGCCAGCCGTGGCGCCGAGGCTGTGGTTGAGGTCACACTGCAGCGCGACGGAGTAAACCCCGAACCGCTCCGCGTTGCCCAGAGCGAACTAGACGCCGCCGCGGCTGCTCTAGACCCGGAGCTGCGCCAGGCCATCGAGGAGTCCATCGCCAGGGTTCGCAGGGTTTCCAGGGCAAACCTGCCGCAGAACACCAGCGTCGAGCTAGCCGAGGGTGCCAGGGTGCACCAGCGCTGGCAGCCGGTTGACTCCGTTGGCCTATACGTGCCAGGCGGCAAGGCGGTTTATCCGTCCAGCGTGATCATGAACGTGGTTCCTGCCCAGGAGGCAAACGTGACGCGGCTCGCGATTGCATCGCCGGCGCAAAAGGACTTTGGTGGACGGCCGCACCCAACCGTTTTGGCGACAGCGGCGCTCCTGGGAGTAACCGAGGTCTACTCGATGGGTGGGCCCGCGGCCATCGCGGCATTCGCCCACGGGCTTCCGCAGATCGCTATGGCGCCGGTTCAGCTGGTGACCGGCCCGGGAAACATCTTTGTTGCGGCGGCTAAGCGCGCGCTGCGCGGCCAGATCGGAATCGACAGCGAGGCCGGAACCACCGAAATTCTGGTACTGGCCGATTCCAGCGCGGACGCCCGCTTGATTGCCTACGACCTAGTGAGCCAGGCCGAACACGACGAGGCGGCGGCATCGGTGCTGGTAACAGACAGCGCGGAGCTGGCTCTAGCCGTTGCCAGCGAACTCCCCGCCATCGTTGCCGCCACGAGACACAGCGAGCGCGTTGAAACCGCACTGGCTGGCCAGCAGAGCGCGATCGTAATTGTTGCCAACTGGGATGACGCAGTGGCGTTCAGCAATCAGTACGCAACCGAGCACCTTGAGATTCACTCCCGCGATGACCAAGCCACGCTCGCCAGGATCACCAACGCCGGTGCAATCTTCCTCGGCAAGTACTCACCGGTGAGCCTGGGGGACTATATGGCGGGCTCCAGTCACGTGCTTCCAACGGGGGAGCAGGCAAAGTTCGGTTCCGGCCTCGGTGTTCACTCGTTCCTGAGGGTCCAGCAGGTCATTGATTACGACAGGGCGGGTCTTGAACCGATTGCGCGCCTCGTGGAGGGCTTCGCGAGGGCGGAGGGTCTTCCCGCCCACGGCGAGGCCATTTCGGCCCGCTTCGACCGCTAGGGCGCCTTTCCGGGGCTAGCCAGCGCTAAACCTGAGCCAAAAACACCACATCTAGTGGTGTCGCACTCTGACCAACCCCAGATATTGTTTCATTTTCATTAATTATTGAAATATTTTTGGTCACTTTTTGGGCCGATTCGGGGGAAAATCCGCGTCACCACGCGGAAAGCGGTTGCGACACGCCGCAGTGCAGGCTATTTGAATTTTCCAAGCCAACCACCACAAGATATAGGGGCAGATAACGCAAAAGTAACTAGATATAGTTACAAATCGGTCACGGAAACCATGGGAGGGAAGCAGATGCACTGTCCGTTTTGCCGCTACCCCGACAGCCGCGTGACCGATTCCCGCACCACGGAGGACGGTTCGGCGATTCGTCGCCGGCGCCAGTGCCCGCAGTGTGGTTCGCGTTTCTCCACAACCGAAACCGCCAGTCTCTTGGTAATCAAGCGCAACGGGGTTCTGGAGCCATTCAGCAGAGACAAGATCGTCAACGGTGTGCGTAAGGCCTGTCAGGGTCGCCCCGTAACCGATTCGGACCTCTCGCTGCTGGCCCAGGCGGTTGAGGAATCAATTCGCGCCACCGGTGTGGCACAGATTGAGGCAAACGACATTGGTCTGGCAATCCTCGAGCCGCTGAGAAAGCTCGACGAGGTTGCCTTCATGCGATTCGCGAGCGTCTACCAGGGCTGGGAGAGCCTGGATGACTTCGAGGCCGCAATCCAGCTTCTCAGGCTTGAGCACGGAGTCGCCTCCGATGCCCAGACCGAGAAGTAAGGCACAGGCAGCAACCCAAAAACTTAGTTTCAAACAGACAGCAACCAACAGAAAGGGAGAGAGCAGTGACTGATACCACCGCTTTCACCGGCGCAAATGCCGGAACCGGCAAGGGCATGACCATTGACCGGATCTACACCGTGGAGGGTGTCCACCCCTACGACCAGGTCACCTGGGAGTACCGCGACGTAGTTCAGACCAACTGGAAGAACGGCGAGGTGATCTTCGAGCAGCGCGGCGTGGAGTTCCCAGAGTTCTGGAGCGTCAACGCAAGCACCATCGTGACCACCAAGTACTTCCGCGGCGCCTTGGGCACCCCGGAGCGCGAGTACAGCCTGCGTCAGCTCATCAACCGCGTTGTGAGCACCTACACCCAGGCCGGACGTGACTTTGGTTACTTCGCAACCGAGACCGACGCCGAGATCTTCGACCACGAGCTCACCTACATGCTGTTGAACCAGATCTTCTCGTTCAACTCGCCAGTGTGGTTCAACGTTGGAACTAAGAGCCCACAGCAGGTATCAGCCTGCTTCATTCTCTCGGTTGATGACTCGATGGACTCCATCCTCAACTGGTATCGCGAAGAGGGAATGATCTTCAAGGGTGGTTCGGGCGCAGGCCTCAACCTCTCGCGCATTCGCTCCAGCAAGGAGCTTCTGAAGTCGAGCGGTGGCTCGGCTTCCGGCCCAGTTTCCTTCATGCGCGGTGCCGACGCATCGGCAGGAACCATCAAGTCCGGCGGTGCCACCCGCCGCGCAGCAAAGATGGTTGTGCTCGACGTTGACCACCCAGACATCGAAGAGTTCATTGAGACCAAGGCCAGCGAGGAGAACAAGATTCGCGTTCTCCGCGACGCCGGTTACGACATGGAGCTCGGCGGCAAGGACATCAACTCTGTCCAGTATCAGAACGCCAACAACTCGGTTCGCGTTAACGCAGAGTTCATGCAGGCAGTGGAGAACGGCGGAAGCTTCGGCCTCCGTGCCCGCACCACCGGTGAGATCATCGAGCAGGTTGACGCCCGCGAGCTCTTCGACAAGATCGCACAGGCCGCATGGGAGTGCGCCGACCCAGGTATCCAGTACGATGACATCATCAACGACTGGCACACCACTCCTGAGTCTGGCCGAATCACCGCGTCCAACCCTTGCTCGGAGTACATGCACCTCGACAACTCGTCGTGCAACCTGGCAAGCCTCAACCTGCTGAAGTTCCTCAACCCAGACGGCACCTTCGACACCTACAAGTTCACCAAGGCCAGCGAGCTGATCATCACCGCGATGGACATCTCGATCTGCTTCGCTGACTTCCCAACCGAGGCAATCGGCGAGACCACTCGCGCCTTCCGCCAGCTGGGAATCGGTTACGCAAACCTCGGTGCGCTCCTCATGGCTCTGGGTGTTCCTTACGACAGCCAGGAGGGCTTCGCCCTCGCCGCCTCCATCACCTCGCTGATGACCGGTGCCGCCTACCGCCGCTCGGCTGAGCTGGCTGCCGTTGTTGGAACCTACGAGGGTTACGCCAAGAACAAGGCCGGACACGACCGCGTGATGGCTAAGCACGAGGCAGCCAACGCGCAGCTGGTTCCAGTAACCACCATCGATGCCACCATCGTTGCAGCAGCAACCGAGCAGTGGGCACTCAACACCGCGATTGGTGCACAGAACGGCTGGCGCAACGCG
>JBJTNC010000054.1:0-2059 GCA_046073865.1 Micrococcales bacterium
GATCGAAATTTCATGGGTATTTCCCCTGATTTTGTTGTCAAGATTAATCGCGCACTGCTGGAGGAGGTTGACGGCCCAATGTTGAAGCATGGCCTGCAGGAAATGCACGACTCCCGTATACAACTACCCACAAGGGACGCAGAAAAGCCTAATCGCGATTTCCTTCGAAACCGTTTTGATGAGTTCTTGACCGCAAAACCATGAGGGATTTTCCACAAAGTAAATGTCTCACCCCTGTTCTACTCTGATTTTCCTCGGGAAATGCCTCAGGTTCTAGAAAGGGACGGATTCATGAACAAGAAAACCACCAAGCAGATTTCAAGCCAGCGCAGCCTCTATCTCATCGATGCGGAGAATGCAGTTGGTACCAGCCACCTAACCGAGGCGCAGGTTGCCAAGGTGCGCACCACCACTTTTGACCTCACCTATCCGGGCAAGAATGACCAAGTCTATGTGGCTACCTCGCACCACAACATGGAGGCCGCATCATTCGGTTGGCCACAGGCGCAGCACGAGTTTCTGTCGGGCGAAGACGGAGCCGACTTCCTCATCATCAAGAAGATGATCGATGTTGGCAACGCGGTGAACTTTGAGAAGGTGTATCTGGCATCCGGTGATGGCTGCTACACCGAGTGCGTCAACTTCCTGATGCTTGCGGGCGTGAAGGTGACCATCCTGGCTCGACGAGGTTCGCTCGCAGCCGAGCTCAAGGCTACCGGGGCAGAGATCATCTGGCTTGACGCAGACTACGCGCTGGCAGCCTAGCTGGAACCTAAACCGAGTTGACTAAGAAAGCGCCAGCCGATCCGCAATCGGCTGGCGCTTACTTTTCCCGCTTGGAAACCGCTGGCTAGTTGCCGCCACCAAACTGAGTGGCGTGCGAGGTGTTGCCAAAGTTAGGCATCTGGCCCTGCTGGCCGTTCAACTGCTGACCGCCGTTGAATCCCTGCACGCCGCCCTGACCCTGAACGCCGCCCTGACCCTGCCCACCGGTCTGGCCCCGCGCGCCGTTGCCTGGCATCTGACCAAAACCGCCGCCGTTGCTGCCGCTGCTGCCAGCGCCGCCATTTCCTCCACGCCCGTCTCCCCCGCGACCATCGCCGTCTGGGCCGTTACCGTCACGCCCACCACCGAAGCCACCCTGGAACTGGTTGCCCTGGAACTGCTGGACGCGTGCACCCGGGCCGCCGCCAAACAGGCCGTGACCGCCCTGAACTAGTGGCAGCGCAATGGCCATCACGGCTCCGGTGCTGAGTGCGGAAGCAACGGCGATGCCCGCGCCAGCCAAACCAAGCTTCAGCTTGGTTGACATGCCTCGCTTGCCGGTTGCAGCCGCCACTGGCATCGCTGCGGTCTCGTCATCGGTGGTGTAGGTAACCCGATCCTTGCTCATCTTCAAACCCTGTCTCTAGATTGCCGGCGGTTTTCCGCCTTCACTAGAGCCTGCCAATCCGGGCTGGGCGAAGCCTGCTATTTGCCTGAGGGAAAAGTTTGCGTTTGCTGGGAGAATGCACAAAGCATTGCTGAAAACATACTATTTTTGGTATGTTTTCAGCATGACGAGAACTTCCAACCTCAAGAAGCTTGCAGAAATAGCGGCACTCAACCTTGGCGTTGTCACGCTTGCTCAGGCGCAAGAAGCAGGTGTGCCAAGCGTTGAAGTGCACAAGCTGGCAAAACGCGGAAGCCTTGAGCGCGTTGGAACCGGCGTTTACCGGGCCGGATTTTTCCCGCGCAATGAATTCAGCGATGCTCACGAATCCGTGCTCGCTGTAAACGCCGATGCTTGGTTGGCCGGCGAGTCCGTTCTGAGCCTTCTGAACCTTGGTAACTTCAATCCTCGCAAGCGACTAGTTAAGACAACAAAGAGGTTCCAGCGCAAACCACCTAGCGCGACTCTGGTGAAAGTAGTGAATACTCCACAAGAAACAGCTGTTTACGGCGGAGTCCGCTGCGAGCCAGTATTTTTAGCCATGCAAAGCGTTGGCGCATACACGCCCAGAAATGAATTTGAATCTTCCGTGGGTCGCGCCTTGGCTCTGGACTACCTAACCGAAAG
>JBJTNC010000055.1:0-10686 GCA_046073865.1 Micrococcales bacterium
CAGCGGTCAAATCGTGGGGCTCGGCGACCCGGCGGCCCAAACCCGCCAGTGCCTGCGGAACATCGCGGCGGCGCTCGAACGGGCGGGCGGGCGGCGAGGCAGCCATTGCCAAGCAGCACGCGAAGGGCAAGAAGACGGCCCGCGAGCGTATCGAGATGTTGCTCGACCCAGATTCCTTCGAGGAATTGGATGAGTACGTCCGCCACCGCTCCACAGCCTTTGGCATGGACAAGGCGCGCCCTTACGGCGACTCGGTGGTGACCGGCGTTGGCACCATCAACGGCCGTCAGGTGGCTGTTTTCAGCCAGGACTTCACCATCTTTGGCGGTTCGCTCGGTGAGGCAGCCGGAAACAAGATCATCAAGGTCATGGACCTGGCGATCGCAACCGGCGTGCCCCTGATTGGAATGCTCGACTCCGGAGGCGCCCGCATCCAGGAGGGTGTCATCGCCCTCGGTAAGTACGGCGAAATCTTCAAGCGCAACACCATGGCCAGCGGTGTGATTCCGCAGATCTCCATCATCATGGGTCCAGCCGCCGGTGGCGCCGTTTACTCCCCCGCTCTCACCGACTTCGTGATCATGGTGGACAAGACTTCCAACATGTTTGTGACCGGCCCAGACGTAATCAAGACCGTGACCGGCGAGGACGTTGGCATGGAGGAGCTCGGCGGCGCGCTAACTCACAACAAGACCTCGGGCGTTGCCCACTACCTGGCCAGCGATGAAGACGACGCGATCGACTACGCCCGCAGCCTCCTCAGCTACCTGCCGGAAAACAACCTGGCCGAGCCCGTTTCATACGCGCCAGCCACTCAGCTGACCGTCACCGATGAGGACCGAGAGCTCGACACCCTCATCCCCGATTCACCAAACCAGCCGTACGACATGCACAAGGTGATCGAGAGCATCGTTGACGACAACGAGTTCCTCGAGGTTCAGGCACTCTACGCGCCAAACATCGTGATCGGCTTCGCTCGTGTTGATGGTCGCTCGGTTGGCATCATCGCCAACCAGCCACAGGCGATGGCAGGAACCCTAAACATCGAGGCAGGCGAGAAGGCTGCACGCTTCGTGCGTTTCTGCGATGCCTTCAGCATCCCAATCCTCACCCTCGTTGATGTGCCCGGCTACCTTCCCGGTACCGACCAGGAGTGGGCCGGCGTGATTCGCCGCGGGGCCAAGCTGCTCTACGCATACGCCGAGGCAACCGTTCCGCTGGTGACCGTAATCACCCGCAAGGCATACGGTGGCGCCTACATCGTCATGGGTTCCAAGCAGCTTGGCGCGGACATCAACCTGGCTTGGCCAACCGCCGAAATTGCCGTGATGGGTGGCCAGGGCGCCGTAAACATTTTGTTCCGCGACAAGATCAAGGAAGCCGAGGCCTCGGGTGCGGATGTGAACGCGGTGCGGGCCCAGCTTGCCGCCGAGTACACCTACAACGTTGCCTCGCCATTCCTTGCCGCGGAGCGCGGAGAGCTGGACGGCATCATCGAGCCGTCCGCAACCCGAGTTTCCGTCATCAAGGCGCTGCGCGCACTTCGCACCAAGCGTTCCAGCCTGCCGCCGAAGAAGCACGGAAACATTCCGCTGTAGGAAGACCATGACAGACGCGCAGAAGCCAGCAGAGCACCTACGGGTGGTTTCCGGCAATCCATCGGCCGAGGAACTGGCCGTTGTGGTTGCCGTGATTCAGGCAGCAGCCAGCGCAGCCGCAAACTCCGCGGCCAGCTCCCAAGCCGCGCGCCTGGCAAACTGGCACAAGAACCCAGGCGTGCTTCGCGGCCAGGTAATCCCCGGTCACGGCCAGTGGGTTGCCAGCGTTCGTCGAGGCCTGCACTAACCTCAAAACCACCAACCCCTCTCGTGAAGGAATCCGCAATGACGCGTGTGCCATCGGCAATCGACAAGATCGCAGACAACTACCTCACCTGGATGGTTGCGGAGAGCCCAAGCTACGCCACCTACATCGGCGCTAAGGGCAGCGAAGACAAACTTGACGACGAAAGCCCGGCAGCCCAAGCCAAGAGCGCCGCGAAGGCGGCAGAGGTTTTGGCAGAGCTAGCCGCCGCCACCCCAGTCGACGACACCGACCGCGTGACCAAAGACGCCATGGAGCGCACGCTGCGCCTCGGCATTCGCACCTATGAGTCCGGGCTCTGGCACCGCAACCTGAACGTGATTGCATCGCCAGCCCAGGGCATAAGGGAAATCTTCGACCTCTCTGCAACCGCAACCGAGCAGGACTGGGTTCACCTAACCGCCCGCTGCAACGCGGTTGATGACGCAATCGACGGTTACATCGAAACCCTGCGCGTTGGAATTGCGGCTAAGGACGCACCGGCTCGCCGCCAGGTCATCGAGGTCTTGGAGCAGGCCCGCCAACTTGCCGGCAAGGATGGCTTCTTCATCGAGTTCGCCTCAGGCGCAAAGGCTGGCGATGCGGCGCTTCCGGCCGCCCTTCAGGCCGACCTCAACCGTGCCGCCCAGAACGCAACGGACTCCTACGCCAAGCTGGCCGACTTCCTGGAAAACGAACTGCTGCCAGCTGCAACGGCCGAGGACGCCATCGGACGCGAGCGCTACGCGCTGCTGAGCGAGGCATTTGTTGGCGCAAAGCTCGACCTTGACGAGACCTACGAGTGGGGCCTCGAGGAGCTCGCCCGCGTTGCCGCCGAGCAGAACGCTGTGGCCAACGAGATCAAGCCTGGAGCCACGGTTCAGGAGGCAATCGAGCACCTCAACGGTGACGCCAGCCGAAAACTGCACGGCACCGATGAGCTTCAGCGCTGGATGCAGAAGCTGAGCGACAGGGCAATCGAAGAGCTTGGCCGCACTCACTTTGACATCGCGCCTGAGCTTCGAAACCTAGAGTGCATGATTGCGCCTTCCAACAGCGGAGCCATCTACTACACGGGCCCGAGCGATGACTTCAGCCGACCCGGCCGCATGTGGTGGAGCGTCCCCGAGGGAGTTACCGAGTTCGACACCTGGCGCGAAACCACCACCGTCTACCACGAGGGCGTACCCGGTCACCACCTCCAGGTGGCACAGGCCGTTTTCAACCGCGACGAGCTGAACTCGTGGCGCAGGCTCGCATCCTGGACCTCCGGACACGGCGAGGGCTGGGCTCTCTACGCAGAGCGCCTGATGCAGGAGCTGGGTTACCTGGATGACCCAGGCGACCGCCTAGGCATGCTCGACGGCCAGCGCATGCGCGCGCTCCGGGTAGTGCTGGACATCGGCGTGCACCTGGGTAAGCCACGCATCGACGGAACCGGCAAGTGGGACTTCGAGTACGCGCTGGAGCAGATGCTTGCCAACGTAAACATGAGCCCCGAGTTTGTGCGCTTCGAAACCAACCGCTACTTCGGTTGGCCGGGACAGGCACCTTCATACAAGGTTGGTCAGCGCATCTGGGAGCAGCTGCGCGCCGAAGCCGCCGCCAAGGCTGGTGCGGACTTTGACATCAAGGCATGGCACAAGCGCGCACTAAACCTGGGTGGACTGCCGCTGGACACTCTGCGTTACGCGCTTTCGCTCTAACTGGGCCTCGCGGCTTCTAGGGATCACGCCACCGTCAGGGCTCAGTGCGAGAAGCCTCTGTGGGCTTTAGGGAAGTCGCATCCAGAGGTCTGGGCCCGGCGCTCCGGCTCTGGTGGCAATGATGCTCACGGCGTAGCTCTCGTCCCTCGGGGCGGCGACGTGCACCTTGCCGGCGGTCACGCCATCGATGGCCTGAGCCACGCTCCTGTGAATGCTCGCAACCTCAGCGGCCGACATGCCATCGAGCCCGCCGTCGTCCTTGAAGGTGACCTCAACGCCGCGCTGCCTGGCCTGGCGGGTAGCAATTCGAACACCGTCGTTCAGCAGGTTGCGGCCCTGGATTTCGTCGCGGAAACGCGCCTCCAGCAGCTGGGCCTCGCCACGGTCGGAGTCCGAAAGGTCTCCCCCGGTAGCCACAATTCGCTCCAGCAGCGGTAGACCCGTGAGCAGCGTGGCTTGGATTAGGCGCTGACGCTCATCGCGCGCCGCCTGCGACTTGGCTGTCTGAGCCAGAATCCTGCTGGCGCTGTCGTGAAACACCTTGGCCTCGGCCTCGGTTCTGCGAATGCCGCGACCCACCGCACCAGCCGCGATGACCATGATGAGTGCGCCGATCAGGCCGCTGGTGGTGATGGTCTCCTGCCCACCCCAGACGATCACCTGAATCCAGAGGATTCCGATGCCAATCCAGGCGAGTATTGGGTAGCCGCGGATGGAGTTGATAGCCAGTAAGACCGAGAGTCCACCGATGAACCAGGTTTGGTAAGAACCGCTGGCAACATACTTTGAAGGCGCCAGCTGGCCCAGCACGAGCATTGGAATCAGAATGCCGATGAAGAAGTTGAGGTAGCCCTGGATTGCCGGGATGCGCATTCCCCTGTGCCCGAAGAGGCTTGTGAGCAGAGCTATGGCGAAGAGCGCCATCGCCAGCAGCACGGGCCCGGTGGAGTTGTAGCTGCCCAGCCAGAATGCTCCGAGCACGATGTTGTTGGCCCCGAGAGCGAATACTAGGAATAGGAAAATCTTGGTCCAGGCCTGATTCACGAGGCCCTCCAGGTAATAACCACGTTGGTGCCTTCGCCGGGCCAAGTGTCTATCTTGACCTCACCGCCGAGTTGGGCAACCCGCTCCTGAATCAGGAGGCGAATTCCGAGCCGGTTTTTGGGAACCCTGGCCATGCGGAAGCCCCGGCCGTCGTCGGCAACAACCAGCTTGAGCGCGCGATCCTTCGCCTCGATCTTGATGCGGCGCTTGGTGGTGCCGGGGCCCGCGTGCATCCGTGAGTTGGACAAGGCCTGGAGCATTGCCTCCGTAAGGGCCTGCGAAACCTCGAGGGGAATCTGGAACTTGCCCTCGACATTGCTAGAAACCGCAAATTCCGGGAAGTCCCTAGACACCAGGTCAACCAGCGAGGCCGCGTAGTCGGAGACCAGAACCCTGTCCTCCGCCTCCAACTGAATGGAGGAGTACTCGTTGAGCTTCTCGATTGCCACTCTCGCGGCCTGTGCAGACGCGGCCTTTTGCTCCTCGGTGTAGGCACCGATAGCCGTCTCGAGTGCGGCTAGGACATCGTTGTGCACAAGGGAGGCCAGGCGCAACCGCTCCTTGGCGATGGCACCGGCCGCCGCCGCGGTGGCGCTGGCCGAAGCTGCGCTGTCGAAGGCTCGGTCCTGAGCGGCAGCCCTGCCACGGAGTAGGCGAATTACCGAGACCACAACGGCCGAGATGAGAAAGGTGTAGACGCCGTCCTGAACGGCCCGAAGCATTGGCGCGCCGCCACCCGCCGGGCTTAGCATGACCAGGCTGAACCAGGTGGGAACAATCAAAATGTAGGCGCCACCGAGGAGCGGCTGCAGGCCGAGGCCAGCGCTGATGCAGCCCCACCCGATGGTCCAGAAGATGTAAGGCGTGAAGTCAGGCGGCAGCGAGCCAAAGCTCTTGAGCGCAAACGGCCAGAGGGCAAGGTTTGCCAGAACCGTAAGAGCGTGAACGATGTACCAGGCGCTCTTGGCCTCCATGGTCCAGGAAAAGATGACCATGCCAGCGATGGAAGCGAGGATTGAGCCCAGCCCAAGCACCGCGAATAGCGGGTGGAGAAGGTGCGCCTGCTCCGATGCGTGAGCGAAGACCTCGAGCGAGGTTAGCGCGAGGCCGAGCGAATAGAACTTGGCCGTGATGTCATCGATGCGCCGCGCGGTAAAGGTGGTTGATGCGACGTGTACAAAACGAGGCGTGCTCGTCTGTGTGCTCATTTACGCGTCTCCCTCGCTTGTATTTAAAAAATAGCGGAGGGCTGGGACAACTTTTTTGGCTTGGCCGAAATTGTTATTTTGCTTGGCGAACGAGCGAGACGATGGTCTCCACGTGGTGGGTGTGCGGGAACAAATCGAAGGCCTTGAGAGCCTTGATGCGGTAGCCGCCAGCCATAAGGCCCTTCAGGTCGCGGGCAAGCGCAACCGGGTCGCAGGCAACGTAAACAATGTGCATTGGCGCCATGGTGACCAGGTCGCCGACAACACGTGCTCCCACTCCGGCACGCGGTGGGTCAACAACCACGGTGGCACGGGAGTAATCTGCCTGTCCGGCCTTCACGGCCGAGGCCTGTTCGGCGGCAAAGCGCTCGGTTGGGGCGCAAACTGCGCGAACCGCTGGTAGATCGGCCAGGTTGAGCTTGGCGTCCTCGGTGGCCTGCTTCACAGACTCCACGGTTGTGATGCGGAGGCGGTTGGCGAACTTAGCCGCCAGAGCGCCGGCGAAAAGGCCAACGCCACCGTAGAGGTCTAGGTTGGGGGCATCAACGTCGATGCCAACTGCGGCAACCATTTCGTTGACGGTCTTGGTGAGCACGTCAGCCGCGCCCTTGTGAACCTGCCAGAAGCCGCCGGACGAAATCCGGAAGGTGCGGCCGGCAACTCGCTCAACGAGCTTGCCCTCCTGCTTAGGCTTCTTGTCAACCGAGTAGTGAACCTGACCGGTGTTGCTAACAGCAACCTCAATCTTTTTCACGTCCTGCCAGTTCTTGAGGTGCAGGGCGAGGTCGTTTACCTCGTCAACCGCCAGCGGCAGGTTCTTCACGGAAACCACATCGTGGCTGCGCTCGCGGTAGGGGCCTGGCTCGCCCGCCTCGTCAACGTGCAGCTGCACCCGGGTGCGATAGCCGAGGCCGTTCGCCTCATCGTCTCCTGGAACCGGCTCAACAACCGGACGCAGTTCCACACCCGCCATGCGCTGCAGAGCCTCTTCAATTACGTCGGCCTTAAGTTGGCGCTGACGCTCAAGCTTGATATGTCCAAACTCGGCGCCACCCGCGCCTCCAACGCCCAGGGCGCGCTGCGGACCATCGGTGCCGGCTTCCTTCCAGAAGTGCGGCACGCGGTCCTCGGAAGCCTCGATGATCTCGATGGGCTCGGCTCGGCAGAAGGAGCCGCCGCGGTCCTCAAAGACCACGGCCTTCACCAGCTCACCGGGAAGAACGTGCGAGACGAAAACAACCCTGCCCTCGTGGCGAGCCACGAAAATTCCGCCGTGAGCCACCTTTTCAATTCGAAGAGTGAGGCGCTGGCCGGTCCAGTTGATTGTTTTGTCCATCCCTCAATCCTCCCACAGCCAATAGCCTTGACCTATGACTCGTCTTGTTCTCGCATCCACCAGCCCGGCCCGCCTCACCCTGCTGCGCGCCGGAGGCATTGAACCCGAAACCATTCCACCTATGGTTGACGAGGAAGAGGTGGTTGCGGTAGCCAAGGCCCAGGGCCTGATTCAAACCACCGATGAGATGGTGCTGCTCCTGGCCCGCGCCAAGGCCGAAGCCGTACTCCACCGCCCGGAAACCGCTGGCGCGATTGTGGTCGGCTGCGACTCATCGCTGGAATTTGACGGCGAGTGGCTGGGTAAGCCGCACCTTCCGGAGGTTGCGGTTGAGCGCTGGAAGAAGCTTCGCGGCCGCTCGGGAAAGCTCTTCAGTGGTCACTGGGTGATTGACAATCGCGACCCTGAGAACCCGAAGTCGGCGGGTCGGGCAAGCCACTCCGTGGTTCACTTCGCAAACCTCGACGATGCCGAGATTGAGGCGTACGTGGCAACGGGCGAGCCGCTCAAGGTGGCCGGCGCCTTCACCATCGATGGCCTGGGAGGCGCCTTCATCACCAGGATCGAGGGTGACGCGCACACCGTCATTGGTCTAAGCCTGCCCACGCTCCGCGAACTGGTAATCGGGCTGGGAGTAGCCTACCCGAGCCTCTGGAATCGTTGATTATTTGTTACCGCCCTAGGCGCAACGGGGCCAAACCGCCAATAGGCTAGTAGAACTATGACTACTGCGAAGAAGATCACCAAGGTCCTGGTTGCCAACCGCGGCGAAATTGCGGTTCGCATCATCCGCGCCGCTAAGGACTCCGGAATTCAGTCGGTTGCCGTTTACGCCGACCAAGACCGCGATGCCCTGCACGTGAAGATGGCAGACGAGGCCTACGCCCTGAACGGCAAGACCAGCGCAGAGACCTATCTGGTCATCGAGAAGATTTTGAAGGCGGCCGCCGAGTCCGGCGCAGACGCCATCCACCCCGGATACGGCTTCCTGGCCGAGAACGCCGACTTCGCTCGCGCCGTGATCGCAGCCGGAATCATCTGGATTGGCCCTAGCCCAACGGCAATCGAGCTGCTGGGTGACAAGGTTTCGGCCCGCCACGTTGCCGAGCGCGTTGGCGCGCCGCTGGCAGCAGGAACCCTGAACCCGGTTTCCGGCGCCGACGAGGTGCTCGACTTCGTGGCCCAGCACGGCGTGCCCGTTGCCATCAAGGCCGCATTCGGCGGCGGCGGCCGCGGTATCAAGGTTGCCTACAAGAAGGAAGAGGTTGCCGAGCTCTTCGAGAGCGCAACCCGTGAGGCCATCGCTGCTTTCGGCCGTGGTGAGTGCTTCGTTGAGAAGTACCTGGAGAAGCCACGCCACGTGGAGACCCAGTGTCTCGCGGATGCATACGGCAACGTCGTGGTGGTTTCCACCCGCGATTGCTCGCTGCAGCGCCGCCACCAGAAGCTTGTTGAAGAGGCTCCGGCCCCATTCCTCAGCGATGACCAGATCAAGCGCCTTTACGAGTCCTCCAAGGCAATCCTGAAGGAGGTTGGCTACCAGGGCGCCGGAACCTGCGAGTTCCTGGTTGCCCAGGACGGCACCATCTCGTTCCTCGAGGTAAACACCCGCCTGCAGGTTGAGCACCCGGTCTCCGAAGAGGTAACCGGACTCGACCTGGTGCGCGAGCAGTTCCGCCTGGCCGAGGGCGGCAAGCTGGACTACCCGGACCCAATCATCAAGGGCCACAGCTTCGAATTCCGCATCAACGGCGAGGACGCCGGCCGCAACTTCATGCCCGCTCCCGGCCCAGTCAAGCTCTTCAAGGCCCCTAGCGGCCCTGGTGTTCGTGTTGACGCCGGCGTGGAGACCGGCGACGAGATCTCGGGTTCGTTCGACTCCATGGTTGCCAAGCTCATCGTCACCGGTTCAACCCGCGAGGAGGCGCTTGCCCGCAGTCGTCGCGCGCTGGCCGAGATGAAGGTTGAGGGTCTGCCAACCGTTCTTCCATTCCACGAGCGCATCGTCAACGAGCCCGCCTTCATCGGTGCGGACGGCAAGTTTGGAATCTACACTCGCTGGATTGAGACCGAGTGGAACAACGACATCCCGGCATACGTTGCCGAGGGCAGTGAGGGCGAAGAGCCGGTAGCACGCCAGAACGTGGTTGTGGAAGTTGGCGGCAAGCGCGTTGAGGTTAGCCTGCCGGCCACACTGTTCGCCGGTGTTGCCGCGGCTCCTGCCGCCGGTGCCCCAGCAGCTGGCAAGCGCAAGAAGCCTGCCGGCGCAGGCAGCACCGGGGGCAACGGAAACGCCATCAAGGCCCCTATGCAGTCCACCGTGGTCAAGATCTCGGTTGAGGTTGGCCAAGAGGTCTCCGAGGGCGAGCAGGTTGTTGTTCTTGAGGCCATGAAGATGGAGCAGCCACTGAACGCCCACAAGTCCGGCAAGGTCAAGAGCATCGGAGCGGCTGTTGGCGAGACCGTGCCGGCCGGAACCGTGCTGATCGAGTTCGAGTAAAACTTTGACGCAGAAAACCCCGAGCAGTGAATGAACTGCTCCCCAAAAGTTGGACTGAATAATCAGCAACTAACTTTTGGGGAGTTTTTCCTTTGCATCCTTATACGGTCATCACTGAACATCAACGAGAACAAGCTTTAGAACTTTTTGAAAAAGGTCATGGTTACACCTCTGCAGCAACACTGCTCGGTATCCGCCATACGGTAACCAAGGGTCTCTATCAACGATGGATTCTTCATGGCAGGCTTGTTCTCGTGAAGAAATCAACCAATTCGAAGTACTCATACGAAGTGAAAAAAGAGGTCGTTGAAAGGTTTCTCGCTGGGGAATCGAAGATGGTTTTAGCGGCCGAGTTCGAGTTGAGTTCTCAACAACTTGTTACGAGTTGGGTTAGGTCCTGGCGTGCTGGCGGTGACGACGCTTTGAAACCCAAACCTAAAGGACGTCGCGCTGGTGCAGTGAAACAGCCGCTCACCGAGGAAGAAAAACTTCGTCGACGCGTGAAGTTTCTCGAAGCGGAAAACGCGTACCTAAAAAAATTGCGGGACTTGAGGAACCAGCCACACGCCTGAAGGTCCAGGTGATTGTCGCCCTCAAGTCCAAACATGAACTCGAAGACCTGCTTCGAATCTCCAAGGTTGCTAGGTCAACTTTTTACTATCACTCAAGCAAACTCGATGCACCGGATAAGCATGCTGAGTTGAAGGCTGTTATCCGGCAGTTGTTCGAGGACAGCCAACGCAGGTACGGTCACCGCCGGATCTGGTTGAAACTGCGTGCCTTGGGTTGGACTGTAACTAAGAAACTGGTTTATAAACTCATGGACCAGTTGGGTTTACGTTCCAAAGTGCGTGTTAAACGTAAATACAACTCGTACAAAGGAACCCAAAGCGTAGTCGCACCTAACCTGATGGCGCGTGAGTTTCAAGCAGCCCAACCAAACCAGAAATGGGTCAGTGACATCACCGAGTTTCGCGTAGCCGATAAAAAGGTTTACCTGTCGCCAGTGATGGATTTATTCGACCACGCAATCATTGGGTACCAAGTGGG
>JBJTNC010000056.1:0-7088 GCA_046073865.1 Micrococcales bacterium
CCTTGGGCTTCAGGCCCGTCTTGTTGGGGTCCAGGCTGCGGGCGGTGAGCAGCGGATCGGGGCGCAGACCGATTAGGAAGGCTGTGGCTCCACACAGTTGGGCCAAAATCGTGATCACAAAAGGACCCGTTAGGTGCGGTAGGTGAAGCAGCGCACCGATGGCCTCACCCGGCTGAAACAGGTTGGGACCAATCACAGCACCGATGGTGGTTCCCCAGACAACGAGAGCCAGGTCGCGACCAGCTGAACGAATGGACGGCAGGTCTGTTGCGGCGAAGCGAGCCTGCAGGCTGATTGCGCTGGCTGCTCCAAGGCAGAAGAAGGCCAAAATGAGAACTGGGAAGAAACCCGTGACTCCGGCGGTGATGGCAAGGAGGGCGCCGCTGATTGCGATTCCGGCACCGGTGACCAGCGCAACCCTGCGTCCGCGGTTAGAGGCTAGTTTCGCCAGCGGGAAAGCCCAGAGCGCGGTTCCCAGTGTGCTGAAGGTTGCGGCCGCACCAGACCAGGCCGCGGTTCCGGAGAGCTTCTCGGCCAGCAGCGCGCCAATCGAGAAGACAACGCCAACCCCGAATCCCGAGAGAAGCTGACCCGTCATTAGGGTTTTGAGAATGCGTCGCTGCAGTATTTCTGGGTTCACTCGTCCAGCCTAGCCATCGGAGCTTTCTTGGTTTCCCTTGCCCACCCGCCTGGACATTCGTCACGAACGCTTCCGAATCCCGCCAAATAGCGGTTAAAGGTAGAATTGGGGTTCGAGATTTTGAGGTGTTTTGATGACTGATAAGCCGTTGACGCTGGCCGAGAAGGTGTGGCGCGACCACCTGGTTGTGAAGGGTGAGGACGGTGCGCCTGACCTCCTCTCCATCGACCTGCACCTCGTACACGAGGTAACCAGCCCACAGGCCTTCGATGGCCTCCGCATGGCCGGTCGTCCGGTGCGCCGACCAGACCTCACCATTGCAACCGAAGACCACAACACGCCAACCCTAGACATCGACAAGCCCATCGCCGATGTCACCAGCCGGACCCAGATTGAGGCGCTGCGCAAGAACGCCGCAGAGTTTGGTGTTCGCATCCACTCCCTGGGAGATGTCAACCAGGGAATCGTTCACGTTGTTGGCCCACAGCTTGGCCACACCCAGCCCGGCATGACCGTGGTTTGCGGCGACTCCCACACCTCCACCCATGGAGCATTCGGTTCGCTCGCCATGGGAATTGGCACCAGCGAGGTTGAGCACGTGCTTGCCACCCAGACCCTGCCGCTGAAGCCTTTCAAGACCATGGCAATCAACGTTGAGGGAAAGCTGCGTCCGGGAGTTACCGCCAAGGACATCATCCTCGCCGTGATTGCCAAGATTGGCACAGGCGGCGGACAGGGCTACGTGCTCGAGTACCGCGGCAGCGCCATTCGCGCCCTCTCGATGGAGGGTCGCATGACCATCTGCAACATGAGCATCGAGGCCGGTGCCCGCGCCGGAATGGTTGCGCCGGATGCCACCACATACGCGTTTGTGAAGGGTCGCCCGCACGCGCCAGAGGGAGCCGACTGGGACGCCGCCGTCGCTTACTGGGACACCCTCGCCACCGATGAGGGCGCCGTCTTCGACGCCGAGGTGAACATCGACGCAGATAACCTCGACCCGTTCGTGACCTGGGGCACCAACCCTGGCCAGGGTGTCTCTCTGCTGGACACCGTGCCAAACCCAGATGACTTCGCAGACGCCAACGAGCGCGAGGCGGCCGTCAACGCGCTGCGCTACATGGACCTGACGCCTGGAACCAAGATGAAGGACATCGCGGTGAACACGGTGTTCCTCGGCTCCTGCACCAACGGTCGCATCGAAGACCTGCGCGCCGCCGCGAGTGTCATCCAGGGTCGCAAGAAGGCGGCTGGAGTGACCATGCTGGTGGTTCCCGGCTCAGCGAAGGTTCGCCTGCAGGCCGAGGCCGAGGGGCTTGACAAGATCTTCACCGACTTTGGCGCGGAGTGGCGCTTCGCGGGCTGCTCCATGTGCCTTGGCATGAACCCGGACCAGCTGGCACCGGGCGAGCGCGCCGCAAGCACCTCCAACCGCAACTTCGAGGGACGCCAGGGCAAGGGCTCTCGCACCCACCTGGTTTCGCCAGTGGTGGCTGCCGCCACCGCGGTGCGCGGCACCCTCTCTAGCCCCAGCGACCTGGAGCCGCTAGACCCACTGACCACCGGAATCGCAACCCTGGGGAACAACTAATGGAAAAGTTTGAAGTTTTCACCGGCACCGCGGTTCCGCTGCGCCGAAGCAATGTTGACACCGACCAGATCATCCCAGCGGTGTACCTGAAGCGAATCACAAAGACCGGCTACGACGACGCCCTGTTCGCTGCCTGGCGCGGCGAGCCAGACTTCATCCTCAACCAGCCGTCCTACAAAGGCGCCCAGGTTCTGATTGCCGGAGCCGACTTCGGCACCGGATCCAGCCGTGAGCACGCCGTTTGGGCGCTGCGCGACTACGGCTTCAAGGCCGTCTTTTCCAGCAAGTTCGCGGACATCTTCCGCGGTAACGCCGGCAAGCAGGGTCTGCTGGCAGGGGTCATCAGCGATGAGGACACCGAAAAGCTCTGGGCGGCCATCGAGGCAAATCCCGGTGTTGGCGCGACCGTGGACCTGCAGGCTCGCACGGTGTCCATCGGTGACCTCAGCGTTGGATTCCAGATTGATGACTACACTAGGTGGCGTCTGCTAGAGGGACTCGACGACATCGGTTTGACCCTCCAGAACGAGCAGGCGATTGCGGAGTTTGAGGCCAAACGTCCTTCGTTCAAGCCAAAGACCCTGCCAGCCAAGGGAGTCTAATGAGCCAAATCACCGTTGTGGGCGGCAAGCCGCTGAAGGGTCGCGTTGACCTCAAGGGCGCCAAGAACCTGGTGACCAAGGCCATGGTGGCAGCGCTCCTTGGCGAGTCCACCAGCGTACTTAAAGACGTACCGCGCATCTCCGACGTTGACGTGGTTCGGCGACTCCTGCAGCTTCACGGCGTGCAGATTGACTTTGGTGACGACGGCACGATGACTCTGGACCCGAGCGGCGTTAAGAGCGCGCGCATGGTTGACATCGATGCTCACGCGGGATCCTCGCGAATTCCTATTCTTTTCTGCGGCCCGCTGCTGCACCAGCTGGGAGAGGCGTTCATCCCGGGCCTCGGCGGATGCGACATTGGCGGTCGCCCACTCGACTTCCACTTCGACGTGCTTCGATCCTTTGGCGCCGTTATCGAGAAGCTTCCGAACGGCACTCGAATCTCTGCGCCTAACGGCCTGCACGGTTCCAAGATTTCGCTGCCGTATCCATCGGTTGGGGCCACCGAGCAGGTGCTGCTGACGGCGGTGCGTGCGGACGGCAAGACCGAGCTCTCCGGAGCCGCAATCGAGCCGGAAATCATGGACCTTATCGCCATCCTGCAGAAGATGGGCGCAATCATTTCGGTTGACGCCGATCGCGTGATTCGCATCGAAGGTGTGGCAAAGATGGCGGGGTACACCCACCGAGCGCTGTTCGACCGCAACGAGGCCGCATCCTGGGCGGCGGCGGCACTGGCCACCAGGGGAGACATCTTCGTGGGCGGTGCGAGCCAGCAGGAGATGATGACCTTCCTTAACGTGTACCGCAAGATTGGCGGAGCGTTCCAGATTGAGGACGACGGCATCCGCTTCTGGCACACCGGCGAGCCGCTCAAGTCTGTTGTCTTGGAAACCGATGTTCACCCCGGTTTCATGACCGACTGGCAGCAGCCGCTGGTTGTGGCTCTGACGCAGGCCGAGGGCTTGAGCATTGTGCACGAGACCGTTTACGAGAACCGCTTCGGTTTCACCGATGCCCTAAACCAAATGGGTGCGCAGATTCAGCTCTACCGTGAGTGCCTCGGCGGCACCTCCTGCCGCTTTGGTCAGCGCAACTATTTCCACTCGGCGGTAATCAGCGGGCCAACCAAGCTCACCGCGGCGGACATCCGGGTTCCAGACCTGCGTGGCGGATTCAGCCACATGGTTGCCGCTCTTGCCGCAGAGGGCGTCTCGAACGTTACCAACGTTCAGCTGATCTCTCGCGGATACGAGAACTTCCTGCAGAAGCTCGCCGATTTGGGCGCCGAGTTCACCTACACCGAATAGGGCCGCTTCGATGGCAAAGAACAAGAGCGCGCTCCCAATGCCAAAGTTTTACAAGCGGGAGATGAGCGCCGCCCTGCTAAGCGTTGCGGTCTGGCTCGCCCCGCTGGTTCGCACGCTATTTGGTCTTCGGGTTCGTGGAATAGAGCGCCTGCCCAAGCAGGGTGCCTACGTTTTGGTTGCAAACCACATGACAAACGTCGATCCGCTCGCTGTTGCCTACTTCGTCTATCGCATCCTGCGACGAGCCCCGCACTTCATGGCAAAGGAGAGCCTTTTCAGGCTTCCTGTGGTTGGCAAGATTCTGCTCGCCGCCGGCCAGATCCCCGTCTATCGCTCCTCGGGTAACCGCAACGATGAGCCGCTGCGCGTGGCCCACGAGTACCTGAAGCGCGGGCACACCATCGCCATTTTCCCCGAGGGAACCCTAACTCGCGACCCAGGGCTCTGGCCCATGCGTGGCCGCAGCGGTGCTGTGCGCCTGGCTCTAGACACCAACGTGCCGGTTTACCCGATGGCGCACTGGGGAGCCCAGAATGTGCTGCCACGCTACTCTTCAAAGTTCCGTCCGGGCTTTTGGAAGCGAGTGGATGTTGCGGTTGGCCCCGAGGTGGATCTGGCGGAGTTCCGCGGTAGAAAGCTGAGCCCTGAGGATGTTGCCCGGGCGACGGAGCGCGTCATGAGGGCCATCGCGGATCTGGTTGGCGAGCTTCGCGGGGAGGCGGCTCCTGCAGTTCTCTGGGACCCAACCGCGCAGGGGCAGTCCGTCACAGGCAACTTTGTCAAGGAGCAAAAGTCTTCAGGTAAGAAGGGTGGCTCAAATTGAGCAAGTTCGCCGTGATGGGTGCTGGTTCCTGGGGAACCACTTTCGCAAAGGTTCTGGCCGATGGCGGCAACGACGTTGTGCTCTGGGCTCGTCGCGAGGATGTGGTTGACGAGATCAACGAGCAGCACCGCAACGGAGACTACCTCCCGGGCATAGACCTACCGGACTGCCTAACCGCCACGCTGGACCCTGCGGCGGCACTCGAAGGCGCCGAGCAGGTGTACATCGCGGTGCCATCTTCCTCGCTGCGCGCCAACCTAGAGGTTTGGGGCGGCATGATCCCGAAGGACGCCATTTTGGTAAGCCTTATGAAGGGTGTTGAGCAGGGTTCCGGCCTCCGCATGAGCCAGGTGATTGAAGAGGTTTTGGACTGGCCGAAGGGTCAGGTTGCAGTGGTTTCTGGGCCTAACCTCTCGGCAGAGATTGCCGAGGAGAACCCGACCGCCGCAGTTGCCGCATGCAGCAAGCAGGAAAACGCGGCCATCGTTGCGCGTGCCTGCACCAACAGCTACTTCACCACCTTCACCAACCGAGACGTGATTGGCACCGAGTTCGGTGGAATTCTCAAGAACCTGATCGCGGTGGCCATCGGCATCGTCAACGGGGTTGGCTTTGGCCAGAACACCAAGGCATCCATCATGACCCGCGGATTGTCAGAGATCTCGCGTTTCGCTGTGGCCTACGGGGCCAAGCCAAACACCATGATGGGCCTTGCCGGGCTGGGTGACCTCATTGCTACATCAGAGTCGCCCCTCAGCCGCAACTTCAAGGCGGGCGAAATGCTGGGCCGCGGTTTCTCCAAGCGCGAGGTTTTGAAGCGCCTCAACCAGACAGCGGAGGGCCTGAACTCAGTGGCACCGGTGCTGGAACTGGCGGCGGCGAAGGGCGTGAAGATGCCCATCGTTGAGCAGGTTCAGCTGGTGATTGAGGGCAAGATGAAGCCCGCCGACATTGCCCCTCACCTCATGGGTGAGGACGAAGAGCCTCAGGGCGAGTAGGCGGTTCGGCTTTGAGCAAACTAAACGTGGTGCTGCTTTTCGGTGGTCGCAGCAGCGAACATTCAATTTCCTGCGCCACGGCGGCCGGCGTCATGGGTGCCATCGATCGCGATAAGTACAACCTCGTGCCGGTTGGCATCACGCCCGACGGCGTTTTTGTTCCCGCTGAGGATTCGGTTTCGCGCTGGGCTCTCAGCGATGGCCCGCTGCCGGTAGTGGAGTTCGAGGGGTCTCGGGTTGAGATTTCCATGGACGGTTCACGCCAGCTTTTTGTGATTTCCCCCGATGGTTCCAGAAGCCTCCTGGCTGTTGCCGACGTGGTGTTCCCCGTGCTGCACGGTCCTTTTGGTGAGGACGGCACCATGCAGGGGTTCCTGGAGTTGGCTGGTTTGCCTTACGTGGGCAACGGTGTTCTGGCTTCGGCCGCGGGCATGGACAAGGAGTTCTCGAAGGCTCTTTTCCTGCAGGCTGGAGTGCCTGCAACCCCCCACGTTGTGATTCGGGAGTTTGACTGGCGCGGCGAGCGTGCCGAGATTTTGGCCGCGGTTGCCGGGCTCGGTGGAGTTCCGCTGTTTGTGAAGCCGGCGCGGGCTGGTTCATCGGTGGGGGTCTCCAAAGTCAAGGACATGGCCCACTTCGAGGCCGCCGTCGATGCGGCTCTAGAGCACGATTCCAAGGTGGTTGTTGAGCACGGCCTGGTTGGTCGTGAGGTTGAGTGTGCTGTTCTGTCATCTGTCGACGGTGGGCCTGTTGGCGTCACCGTGGCGGGAGAGATCATCGTCAAGGGGCGTGAGTTTTATGACTTTGAGGCCAAATACCGCGATGAGGCCTCGGTTGATTTGGTGATTCCAGCAGCTTTGACCGCCGAGGAGTTGGCAGAGATGCAGCGCCTAGCGCGTTTGGCGTTTGCTGCGATCGGTGGGTATGGCTTGGCCCGGGTGGACTTTTTCCTCACCGCCGATGGATTCTTCATCAACGAGATCAACACCATGCCGGGCTTCACCCAGTTCTCCATGTACCCCTCGCTCTGGGGTGCTTCTGGGCTTGGCTATGCTGACCTGATTGACAGGTTGATTCAGCTGGGGTTGTCGGCTCGGCGCTAGCCGTTTTTTGCCACGCAG
>JBJTNC010000057.1:0-3072 GCA_046073865.1 Micrococcales bacterium
TCCAGACGCTGTTGCGGGCCGACCAGGCCGCGATATCGGATTTCACACCCTTCACGCACGACCAATACGGCATTCGTGGGCGCATTCGAGTGGGCAGCGAGACCATCAAGTTTGAGATTATTCATGAAGGCAGATTTGAGCTTTCACCGCCGGATAAGAACGCACGGCTGGCCGGTGTGCCAACTTTGACACGGCATGACCAAGCTGTATGCAAACTACTTGCCAACCAAGACAGGTATTTGGACGACGCCGTGTTCTCCCGAGATCTACTGGATCTCGCGTTCTTGGATCTGAAGAAAAAAGAGTTTGATGTAGCTTTGTCAACTGCGGTTGCGGCAACGGGGGACACAGTCCTGCGTGATCTATCTGACGCCATAAACAGGATAAAGACGCGGGCTGGCTGGCTAGACCGCTGCATTTCGGCCTTGAGTTTTTACCCGTCAAAGGCTGAGGCCCTACAGAAGATAAACCACCTGCGGAACATGGTCACGCACTACAACTAGTCAGGCGCCAAAAAGCCTCGAACCGTCCCCACCCGCCACCGACTCCAAGATTCGGCGACAACCGGTGTGGGCCCGAGTGCGTTTCTCCCAGCCACAAAAACAAAAAATCCAGCTACCACCTGGTGGTGGATGCTGGATTTTGTGCCCCTTGTCGGACTCGAACCGACACTGAAACGATTTTAAGTCGTCTTCCTCTGCCATTGGGATAAAGGGGCGAGTGCGCAAACGCCCGGACCTCGAATGAGACCCGGGCGTCTGACGCTAAAGGATTTAGGCCTTTGGACGAGACGCGAAGGTCTCGAACTGTAAGCGTGGAGTCTTTACCTCGCCGGTGCCAACGATGTCGCGGCCAAGGAAGAACTGAGAAACCCAGCCGCCAAATACACGGAACTTGCGCTCCCACATTGGCATGGCAAGACCGTGGTAGCCGCGGTGCATGAACCAGGCGATGAAGCCCTTGAAGGCCAGGTTGCGGTACTGGTAAACACCAATGCCCAGGCCCAAGCCAGCAACGGCGCCAAGGCTCTCGTGCTTGTACTCGCTGATGCCCTCGCCACGCAGGGTGGCAACGATGTTCTTAGCCAGCAGCTTGGCCTCGCGCACTGCGTGCTGTGCGTTTGGAACGCAGAAGCCGCCAACACCCTTACCTGTCAGGTCAGGAACAGCGGAGACGTCACCGGCGGTCCAGGCGTCGGCAACAACATCCTCGCCGTTGACAATCTGCAGGGTTGCCTTAGCGGTGATGCGGCCGCGGTCATCCAGAGGGAAGTCGGTGTTGCGAACAACCGGGTTAGCCATAACACCTGCGGTCCAGATGATCAGGTCGGTCTCAAAGCTCTCACCAGAAGACAGCTGAATCTTGCCGCCCTCAGCCGACTGCAGCTGGGTGTTCAGGTGAATCTTTGCACCGCGGGCATCGAGGTTGGAAATAACCCACTCGGAGGTAGGAAGCGAAACCTCAGGCATGATGCGGCCCATCGCCTCGATGAGGTGGAAGTGCACGTCATCCATGGTGATGTTTGGGTAGAACTTGATGAGCGAGGTTGCCAGCGAGCGAAGCTCAGCGAAGGTCTCGATACCCGCGAAGCCACCACCGACGACGGTAACGGTGAGCAGGCGGTCACGCTCTGGGCCGGCAGGCAGGTTGGCAGCCTTGTCGAAGTTGCGGGTGAGGCGGTTGCGCACCTCAACGGCCTCCTCAACGTACTTCATGCCGATGGCCAGGTCCGCAATGCCCGGGATCGGGAAGGTGCGGCTTACGGCACCGGCGGTCATGACGATCTGGTCGTACTGGAACGAGACTGGCTCAGCACCCTCAACCGCGATGGTGGCGGTCTTGGTGGCGTGGTTCACGTTGGTGACCTTGCCGGTGATGATGTTGGTCTTTGGCAGGTGCTTGCGGTGCGAGACAACAACGTGGTTGGCCTCGATGGAACCGGCAGCAACCTCTGGAAGGAACGGCTGGTAGGTCATGTATGGAAGCGGGTCAACGAGGGTGACCTCGGCCTCTCCTGCACGCAGGTGCTTCTCAAGCTTCTTGGCGGTGTAGAAACCGGCGTAGCCGCCACCGACGATGAGGATCTTTGGCGCAGCGGCGCTAGCGTTGTTTGTAGGCATAAGTCCTAGTTTATCCCTTAGTTTGAGGCGGAATCTCGGGGTTTAGAGCCAAGTTTGGCTCTTAATTCTGGAGTGTTTCAGTTGCTGGTAGCGCAGGCGCACACCGATGGCTTCCAGCTGCAGGCCTCCAAGGCGAGGTCGCCGACCGGATTTACACCCGGGCCGGCAGCCAGAGCGTGGCCCGCGAGGGCGTGCAGGCACTTCACTCGCGTGGGCATTCCACCCGCGGAGATGCCCGCAATCTCGGTCACAGCGGGCAGGTGCTCGGCCTCTGCAACCGCATCGCGGTCGGCAATATAGGCCTCGTGCGCACGCTGATAGGCGGCCGCAAACTCGGCATCTTCAGCCAGCCTGTCCTGATACTGAACCATCAAACCACCGGCCTCAAGCGTGCTCAGAGCCGCGGTGGCGGCCGTGTGAGTTAGGTAGTACACGGTTGGGAACGGCGTGCCATCGGCTAGGCGCGGCTTGGTCTGAACCACGGTTGGGCGGCCGCACACGCAGCGGGCGGCAATGGCCACGATATCGCGGGCGGGCCGGCCAAGCTGGCGCGAAACCTCCGCGATATCTTCGGGGGTTGCAGGGGTTAGAGGCATCTTTACTTTCCGGTGCCGGTAACCGGGGCCAGGGTTGGCTCCTCGATTCCGGCACGCACCACAGACTGCATCAGGGAGTTGACCCAGTTCTTTTTGGCGCGGGTGATTGAGGTTGAAATCTGGCTGGAGGCGCGCTCCTGCGCAAGCTGGGCGCCCACCGTACCCGAGACATCGGAGTTGCTGATGCCATCGGCGCCCATCACCAGGTAAGAGATCTCACCAGGCAGCACGTAGTATAGGCGGTTGCGCGCCTGGGAGCGAATGTAAACCGGGTCCGACCAACGCTGCTGAGTGCGCTTCATCTTGGCTAGGTCGTTTTTGGCCTGTGCCACCTGCTGCTCCAGCTGGGCAATCTG
>JBJTNC010000058.1:0-10054 GCA_046073865.1 Micrococcales bacterium
AGAGAGCCGCTGCCTGGTGGCTGTTCTCGCCGTAGCGCAACACGTTGCTCAGCTTGCCCTCGATGGCGATCTCCGGAGCGAAGCCAGGGTTGCTGTTGGTGATCTCCTCGGGGGCGCCAACCTTGCTCTTCCAGGCGTTGCCCAACTCGGCCGCAAACCAGTTAGCCACCGCGGTGTCGTACTGAGCGGTGTGGCTGAAGGCGGCGTACGCCAGCTCCCGGCGCTGCTGCAGTGTGGTTCCGCCCTGCGGTAGCGCATCGATGATCTGACCGTAGTTGGCGGGGTCTACAACGATTGCAACGTTGGCATGGTTCTTGGCGCTGGCACGCACCATCGCTGGGCCACCGATGTCGATCTGCTCAACCACGGCGTCGCCCTTGGCTCCGCTGGCAACGGTCTGAACGAAGGGGTAGAGGTTCACTACAACCAGCTGGAACGCCTCGATGTCCAACTCAGCCAGCTGCTGCTCGTGCTGAACCAGTCGCAGGTCAGCCAGGAGTCCGGCGTGCACCTTGGGGTGCAGGGTCTTGACGCGGCCGTCGAGTGATTCCGGGAAACCGGTGACCTGCGAGACTTCGGTAACCGCGTAGCCTGCGTCTGCGATGGTCTTTGCGGTGGAACCGGTGGAAATCATCTGGACCCCAGCCTCGTGCAGTGCCTTTGCAAGCTCCAGCAGACCGGTCTTGTCGCTCACGCTGATGAGCGCGCGCTTCACGGGAATTCGATCGAAGTGACGGTAGTCGTTGGCGGTGTAGGGGTTGTGTGCGGCCACTTGGCGTCCTTTGATTGGGGCGGAAGGGTTGGTCTAGGCCAGGCGAATTTCGCCGGTGGCAATCTGCGCAACTACCTTGACCAGCAGTTCGCGTTCGATCACCTTGATGCGCTCGTGCAGTGATTCCTCGGTGTCTTCCGGGTTCACCAGCAGCGATGCCTGGGCCAGATGTGGTCCGGTGTCAACGCCCTCGTCGACAACGTGAATAGTTACGCCAGTCTCCCTGGCACCCGCCACCATTGCGTCGTGGACGGCGTGGGCTCCTGGAAATTTTGGAAGCAGCGATGGGTGGGTGTTGATGAGATTTGGGGAAAGCGCGCGCACAAAGTTTGGCGGGAGAATGCGCATGAAGCCGGCAAGAACCACCAGGTCCGCCTTGAAAGACTGCACCTGCGCGAGCAGTTCCTCAGCCCATTCCGCGCGGTTGGCAAAGTTTCCCGGAGCAACAACGAAGGTTGGAACGCCGTACCGGTCAGCGTGGGCCAGGCCATCGGCGTCGTTGTCCGAGCCAACCGCCACAACCTTTACGGGATAGTCGGCGCGCTCGGTTGCCTCCAGCAGGGCCTTGAGATTCGACCCGCCACCACTGATGAGCACTACCGCGGAAAGCACTCCTCTATTTTACCGACAGCGCGGGAGGAGCAGGGGCGGGTGATTCGGGGCCGAAAGCACTAGTTCTCTGGCTCGAATCCACCTCTGATGGGTGCGTCCGGGGCGGTGACGTATTCGATGTCTCCGGTTCGCGCAGGCGCCCGCCCCAACTTGGCTCTTGCAATTAGGCGAGTGTCGGGGGCCTCCGGACGGGTGCTCCAAAAAGCGGCGAGCGTTGCCACGATGGAGACCTCAACAAATGCTACGGCGGCAACGATGCCGGCGTTTCCGCCAACCTCCGCCAAGCGCCCCGGGCCGATGGAGCCTGACGCCAGAAGGTTCAGCACCGCTAGCTCGAGCGCGGCAACCAAACCAACGGGAATTCCCAGCGAGAGTGCCGCGGCGATTGGGCTTGCGAACTCGAACCGCATGGCGGCAGCGTGACTCTTGACGGCGATGGCCGAGACCGCGGCGGCAACTACCGGAACCGCGAGTGCAACCGCACCCAGCGCCAGATGGCCGGTGGGGATTGCGGCGAAGACCGGCAGGGCCGGGAGCGGACCAAGCTGGGTGTCGAACGGCGTCACCGATGATCCCGAGCCAATTGCGAAGCCCGCGCCGGTGAGCCAGTCGGCTCCCCAAACCACAAAGTTTGGTAGCAGCGAAATTTGCCCGAGGGTGAGCAGAATGCCACCCAGAAGCGAAAGCTGCATGCCCTCGTAGAGCCGGATTACCGAGATCCAATTGATCGCCCACTGCGCCGCCAGCATTAGGGCGGAGGCACCCAGGAGCATGACGGTAAAGGCCGTGCCGGCTCGCAGCGCGGGAGGAGTAACAACGTTCAGCCACCAGCCGAGACCATTGCGACGCTCACGCCACCAGGACCTAAACTGCACCCGCTCCCTGGCCTCGGGCAGGGTTGCAACGCCAAGGTCCTGCGGCGTTGCAAACAGCGATGCTGCTACCACCACTGCGGTGAAGACGAAGGGCGGCAGGTAGGTGCCGAGGGTCACATCGGGGCTAGCGGCTGAAGCCTGGGCGCTGCCAGTGATTAAAAAACTGAGAGCCCCGTAGGTTAGGCCGGCGGCAACCCAGCCCGGCCAAAGCACCTCGCTTGATGCCATACGCTGACCAATCCGAAACGCGGACACTGCAACGATGGCCGTGTAGCCGAGCGGCGCTATTGCCACGATGAAGGCCGGAGCGGATACACCGGCGATGACCTGGGCGGGAACCTGAATGGGAACACCCTGGGCGGCCAACCATGCGTCCGCCGCGGCCCTGTAGGCAACCAGCCAGTCGATGGTTCCGTTGTTCTCAACCACCCAGAGAACGGTCAGCGGCAGAACCAGGATGCCGAGTGCAACCGCAGCCGCGAGCGCGGTTTCGAGCGCCACGGTGATGAATGTTGTTCTGCGGTTAAACACGTTTAAAACCTATCTTGACAAAGCGAACGGCCCTCGGATTGACCGAGGGCCGTTCGCTTTGATTCCTTGCCGCCTACTTGGCGAGGCTGTTGTAAACCTCGCGCATGAGAGCCGCGGTCTCGCTAGGGGTCTTGCCAACCTTCACGCCAACGGCCTCGAAGGCCTCCTTCTTGGCCTGAGCGGTTCCGGCGGAACCCGAAACGATTGCACCGGCGTGACCCATGGTCTTGCCCTCCGGAGCGGTGAATCCCGCAACGTATGCAACGACAGGCTTGGTCACGTTAGCCGCGATGTAGGCCGCAGCCTTCTCCTCGCTGTCGCCACCAATCTCACCGATGAGAACAATCGCCTTGGTCTCTGGGTCGGCCTCGAACGCTGCAAGCGCATCGATGTGGGTGGTTCCGATGATTGGGTCTCCACCGATACCGATTGCGGTGGACATACCGATGTCACGCAGCTCGTACATCATCTGGTAGGTGAGGGTACCCGACTTGGATACGAGGCCGATTGGACCGGCGCCGCTGATGCTCCAAGGGGTGATACCTGCGTTGGACTTTCCCGGGCTGATGATTCCTGGGCAGTTTGGACCGATGAGTCGGGTCTTGTTGCCCTTCGAGCCCAGGTATGCCCAGGCCTCTGCGGTGTCGTGAACCGGGATGCCCTCGGTGATCGCAACAGCCAGCTCGATCTCGGCGTCAATTGCCTCGATGATTGCGGCCTTAGCGAAGGCTGGTGGCACGAAGATGACCGATACGTTAGCGCCGGTCGCAGCCATTGCCTCGGCAACGGTGCCGAACACTGGGAGGTCCTTGCCCTCGACGTTGACGGTCTCGCCAGCCTTACGCGGGTTGACGCCACCAACGATGTTGGAGCCGCCGGCCAGCATGCGCTGGGTGTGCTTCATACCCTCGGCACCGGTCATGCCCTGGACAATGATCTTTGAGTTTTCGTTCAGAAAAATAGCCATTTTGTGGTCTCTCTTCGCTTAGCGGTTGGCCAGCTCGGCGGCCTTGTCGGCAGCCTCGTCCATGGTCTCAACTACGGTTACCAGTGGGTGGGCGTACTCGGCAAGGATGCGACGACCCTCGACCACGTTGTTTCCGTCCAGGCGAACAACCAGCGGCTTCGATGCGGCATCGCCCAGGGTGTTCAGCGCGCCAACGATGCCGTTTGCAACCGCGTCACAGGCGGTGATTCCACCGAAGACGTTTACGAAGACGCTCTTGACCTGAGGGTCGTTGAGGATTACGTCGAGACCGTTGGCCATGACCTCCGCAGAGGCACCGCCACCGATGTCGAGGAAGTTAGCTGGCTTGACGCCGCCGTGCTTCTCACCGGCGTAGGCAACCACGTCGAGGGTGGACATTACGAGACCGGCACCGTTTCCGATTACACCGACCTCGCCGTCAAGCTTCACGTAGTTGAGGTCGAGAGCCTTCGCCTTTGCCTCCAGCGGGTCAACCTTGGCAATGGAAACCTGCTCGCGGTTGGTGTGGCGGAACTCTGCGTTGTCGTCCAGAGAGACCTTGCCATCGAGGGCGACGATGTCGCCGTCCTTGGTGAGAACCAGCGGGTTTACCTCAACCAGGGTTGCGTCCTCGTTCTTGAAGACGTTCCAGAGCTTCACGAATACTGGAGCAACCTTGGCTGCCAGCTCATCGTTGAAGCCACCGGCCTTTGCAATCTCCAGCGCCTTTGCGTCGTCGATGCCCTGCAGTGCGTCAACCGCAATCTTGGCGAGAGCTTCTGGGCGCTCTACAGCGAGCTGCTCGATCTCCATGCCGCCCTCTACGCTGCAGAGCGAGAGGAAGGTGCGTTTGCTTCTGTCGAGAAGAACGGAGAAGTAGAACTCCTTTTCGATGGCGGCACCCTGGGCGATCATCACGCGCTTTACAACGTGGCCCTTGATGTCCAGTCCGAGGATGTCGTTTGCCTTCTCGCGGGCTTCGTCTGCGTTGTGAACAACCTTCACGCCGCCTGCCTTGCCGCGGCCACCAACCTGAACCTGAGCCTTAACAACAACGGTGCCGCCGATCTTGGCTGCGGCCGCTGCGGCCTCATCTGGGGTGTCTGCAATCAGGCCCTGAAGAACAGGGACTCCGTAGGCTTCGAAAAGGTCGCGAGCCTGGTATTCAAATAAATCCACTATGTATCCATTCGATGGGGATAAATGGCCTCATGAGCCTTTAAAAGTTTACCTTCGGGTGACACACCGTTTAGGGCCGTCTTCAGCATTCGCTCCCCTTATTTACGGGGAATTCTCACAAATCTCCTAGCCATTTTGCGGAGAGGGCTGTGGGGAGACCGGGGTCGTTACTCCGAGAGCTTGGTGATTGGAGCAACCTTCACCAGCAGGCGCTTTACGCCACCGCCGCTGAAGCTGATTTCGGCGGTCTGGCGAGGAGGATTTCCACTTACCGCCACAACCCTGCCGCGACCAAAGTCAGCGTGCTCGATGCGGTCGCCCACGGCCAACTCGAGGACGCCGTTGTCGCGAACGCTGCTGATTGCGCCGGGGTACTGGGTCTTTGGTTTTTCGCGTGTGGAGGACATTCCGCCGCCGCTACCGATTGCGTAGCCGCCCTGTGAATCAACGATTGAAGGTCTGTAGGCGGAACGGCTTGCGCCAGATTCGCGCCAGCGAATAAGCTGCGCCGGAATCTCGTTGAGGAAGCGACTCGGGGTCGCTGCATCGGTCTCACCGAAGGTGCTGCGGCTCATGGCCAGCGAAAGGTGCAGGTGCTTCTTGGCGCGCGTGATGCCAACGTAGAACAGGCGACGCTCTTCGGCTAGGCCCCCCGGCTCGATGAACGCCATGCGGTGCGGCAGCAGCCCCTCCTCGATTCCCGTCAGGAACACGGCCTCGTACTCCAGGCCCTTCGCGGTGTGCAGGGTCATGAGGCTGACGGTTCCGGAGGCATCGTCGAGGTCATCGGCGGCGGCCACCAGCGCAACCTCGTTAAGGAAGTCGGAGAGCTTGCCATCGGGGTTGTTCCGCTGGAACTCTCGAGCCACGTTTACGAGTTCCTCGAGGTTCTCAACGCGGGCCTCGTCCTGTGGGTCGCGGCTGCTCTTCAGGGAATCGAGGTAGCCGCTGCGCTCCAGTGCCTCGCGCAGAATGGCGTCAACCTTGGAGACCTCGATCATGGACTCCAGGTGGTGCAGCAGGTTTCCCAGCCCGCGAATTGCGCCGGCCACCTTTGGCCCGAGCCCCAGTTCGTCAACGTGGTCTAGGGACTCGCGAACGCTCATGCCCTGATCCTCGGCAAACTTGGCCAGCAGGGTCTCGGTTGCGTCGCCTATTCCACGCTTGGGCACGTTGAGGATTCGACGGGTGGCGAGGTCGTCCTTGCGGTTGGCAACGGCAACCAGGTAGCCGAAGGCGTCCTTGATTTCCTGGCGCTCGTAGAACTTGGTGCCGCCGATCACGCGGTACGGCAGGGCGCTGCGAACGAAGATTTCTTCGAGGGCGCGGGTCTGCGAGTTGGTGCGGTAGATGACGGCCATGTCGCGGTAGTTCATGCCCTCGCGGTGCAGGCGAGCAATCTCGTCGGCAACAAACTGGGCTTCGTCGTGGGCGGAATAGCCGGTGTAGCCAACGATGTGGTCGCCGTCTCCGGATGCCGTCCAGAGGTTCTTGGATGGGCGGTCAAAGTTGTTGCTGATTACCGCGTTGGCCGCAGAGAGAATGTTCTGGGTGGAGCGGTAGTTCTGTTCCAGCAGGATGGTGCGAGCCCCCGGGAAGTCCTTTTCAAACTCCACGATGTTGCGAATGTCGGCTCCGCGGAATGCGTAAATGGACTGATCGGAATCTCCAACAACCGTGAGTGCCGCGGGCGGAAGCATGAGTCCCGTGCGCTCGTCAACGTTGGCGTGCTCAGCCTCCAGCGGCCGGGTGAGCTCTCGAATGAGTGCGTACTGCGCGTGGTTGGTGTCCTGGTATTCGTCAACCAGAATGTGGCGGAATTTGCGCTGGTAGGCGGCGGCCACATCCGGGAAGTTCCTAAACAGGTGAACGGTCTCGGCGATCAGGTCATCGAAGTCAAAGGCGTTGTTGCGACGAAGCTCACGCTCGTAGCGCTCGAAGATCTCCACAATCATGCGGTGAACCGGGTCCGAGGAGTCTCCGGCGCGTGCGAACGATTCTGCATCCGCTAGCTCGTTCTTGGCCTTTGAGATGATGGCCGCAACCGCAGCCGGCGTGAGCTTGTGGATGTCGGCGCCGGTCTCTTTGATGAGACGCTTGAAGATTGCGCGGCTATCGCCCGAGTCATAAATGGTGAAGTTGGCGTCGTGCCCCAGGCGCTCGGCCTCGCGGCGGAGAATCAACACGCAGGCAGAGTGGAAGGTCTTGATCCACATTCCGGAGGCGTCCTCGCCAAGCAGGTGACGCACGCGCTCGCGCATCTCTGCCGCCGCCTTGTTGGTGAAGGTGATTGCCAGGATCTGGCTTGGCCAGAGTTCCTTCTTGGCCAAAAAGTGGGCGATGCGGTGAGTGAGCACGCGGGTCTTGCCGGATCCCGCACCGGCCACAATCAGCAGCGCCGGGCCACGGTGTTCAACCGCTGCGCGCTGCTGCGGATTCAGCCCCTCAACCAGTTGGTCGGCGCTTGGCGAATCGGCAAAATCGTGGATGGAAAAGAGCTCGGTCATGACCAAGCAAGTTTACCTTTGGCCGCGGACATTGACTTTGGCGGGCTGCTAAGCCAAGCCATCGATGAACTGGCGAAACAGGTCCGGGTGGTCTGCGAAAACGCCGTCGGCACCAAGTTCCACAAAGTGGTTGTAGTACTCCTCAAAGCTGAACTTTGCGTCCTCCGCCCGCGCCGTCCAGGTGTAAACCAGAAGCCCGCGCTCGTGAGCCTGGGCAACCAGGTCGTTCGGTTCACCAAACTGCACCCCGAAGCCATCGTTGGCAATTTTGGTGAACAGGAGGTTTACGTCAAAACTGATGCCGTCCACTTTGGCGGCAATGCCATCCAGCCAGGCCTGAACCTCCTCCGGGGTGGCGGGCATGCCCCAACTCTCCACCAGAAAAACCACCCTGCCCAAATGACCGAATCGGGCTTTCAGGTCCAGCGCCGTCTCCCAGTGGAAGCTCTCGAAGACAAGGGTGATGCCACGATCCCGCCAGCTTGAGGCCTCTAGGGCCTTGGCGAGTAGTTCAACCGTGTCGAACCCGATCGACTTAAAGTGGCCACCGTGCTTCACTTCCAGGATGAGCGTCTTGCCATCGGCGAATGGTGCAGCAAGCAGATCATCGATGCTTGGAACCGCGAACTGCCCGTCAAACTTGGCGGAGCCGGGACGAACCGCGGGGATCCTCTCGGTCGCGCGAAGGGTGTTTATCTCGGCCAGCGTGAAGTCCTCGCTAAACCAACCGGAAACCTCCCAGCGACCGTAAAACAGCTGGGTGCGGCGGCGGTCGGCAAACTCGGGATGCTGGGCAACGTTTGTGGTTCCGGAGAGCTCGTTTTCGTGACGAATAATCAAACGGCCGTCGCCGGTTGGAACCAGGTCGCACTCAATCGCATCGGAGCCCATGGCGAACGCCATCTCAAATGCCTCGAGCGTGTTTTCGGGACGATATGCGGAAGCCCCGCGATGACCAAATACCAGCGGAAGATTCACTCGTCTAGGTTATGTCAGAGTTAAAGGGAAGGAGGGCCAACCATGAACCACAACTATCACGCGCTCGTCCCCAACCAGATCTTCATGGGTGCCGCGGCCGACATGCGGGACCTCGCCGAGACCGAAAAAGTTTCCGTGATTGTTGACCTACGGGCCGAGTCCGAGGGCTGCGCCGCCAGCCAGCCTGGCATCAAGTGGATCAAGATTCCGCTGGGTGACAATTCCCCAACCGAGGAGTCTGTTTTGTTCAAGCAGGCCATCGATGAGGTGGTGTCCGCCTACCGAAGCGGCGAGAAGGTTGCCTTCCACTGCGGCATGGGTCGTGGCCGAACCGGCACCGTTGCAGCCGGAGTGCTGCTCGAGCTGGGGCTTGCCGAAAACTTCGACCAGGCCGAATCCCAGGCAAAGGAGATCCGCCCACAGCTCAGCATTCAGCCGGTGCAGGCGGAGGCCCTCAGGAAGATCTACGGCTAGCTTCGCAACCTAAACCAATACGGTCGCCACGCTACCGCTGGCTCCAGTAAGTCGCTTTTGCGACTTACTCCCACTCAATAGTCCCAGGCGGCTTCGAGGTGACGTCGAGCACAACTCGGTTGACGCCAGCCACCTCATTGGTGATTCGGTTCGAGATCTTTGCAAGCAGGTCGTACGGCAGGCGGCTCCAGTCGGCGGTCATGGCGTCTTCCGACGAAACCGGACGCAGCACAATCGGGTGGCCGTAGGTGCGGCCATCGCCCTGAACACCAACAGACCGGACATCAGCCAGCAGCACAACCGGGCACTGCCAGATTTCGCCATCCATGCCGGCTGCAGTCAGCTCGGCGCGCACAATTGCGTCTGCCTTGCGAAGAAGGTCTAGACGTTCCTTGTTCACCTCGCCCACGATGCGAATACCCAAACCAGGGCCCGGGAACGGCTGGCGCTGAACAATCTCGTGCGGCAGACCCAGCTCGGCACCGATGGCGCGAACCTCGTCCTTGAAGAGCGCACGCAGCGGCTCAACCAACTCAAACTGCAGGTCGTCTGGCAGGCCGCCAACGTTGTGGTGGCTCTTGATGCCGGCGGTAACGCCACCACCGCTCTCAACCACATCGGGGTAAAGGGTGCCCTGAACCAGGAACTTGATCGGACGGTTGTCGGCGGCGGCCTCGGCAACGAGCGCGCGCTCCGCCTCTTCAAAGGTGCGAATGAACTCGCGACCAATGATCTTGCGCTTGGCCTCTGGGTCGGAGACTCCGGCCAGGGCGTCCAGGAACTTCTGCTCGGCGTCAACAGTCACCAGGCGAATTCCGGTGGCTGCAACGTAGTCGCGCTCAACCTGGGTTGCCTCGTCCTGGCGCAGCAGTCCGTGGTTGACGAACACGCAAACCAGCTGGTCGCCAACGGCCTTGTGAACCAGGGCGGCGGCAACTGCAGAGTCAACTCCACCGGATAGACCGCAGATCACTCGGGCGTCGCCCACCTGGGCGCGAATCTTCTCAACCTGCTCGGCAATAACGTTGCCGCTGTTCCAGGTAGCCGGAATTCCGGCCGCCTTGTGCAGGAAGTTCACCAGCACATCCTGGCCAAACTGGCTGTGCTTTACCTCCGGGTGCCACTGCACGCCGTAAATCTTTCGCTCGCTGTTTGCGAA
>JBJTNC010000059.1:0-3963 GCA_046073865.1 Micrococcales bacterium
GTTCGCCTCAGCGAGCAGCTGGACGAGCACGGCGTTGACGCTGTGCGTCTCACCATGGCATTCGCGGGCCCACCAGAGGACGACATCGACTGGGCAGACGTGAGCCCGGGCGGTTCGGCAAAGTTCCTGGCCCGCGCCTGGCGTCTGGCGCATGACGTGACATCGCAGCCGGGAGTTTCACCAATTGGTGGCGACAAGGCTGTTCGCAAGGCAACCCACTCGTTCCTGCGTGACTTTGGAACGAGCATCGAGACCTTCAAGTTCAACGTTGGTGTTGCCAAGCTCATGGAGTTGGTAAACGCGCTTCGTAAGGCGATTGACACCGGTGTTGGTGGCTCTGATCCCGCGGTTCGCGAGGGCGTTGAAGAGGTAGCGAAGGCGCTTAGCCTGTTTGCTCCCTACACCGCCGAGGACATGTGGGCCCAGCTGGGTCATCAGCCGGGCGTGGCACTTGCTGAGTTCGCTGCCTGCGATGAGTCGCTCCTGGTGGAATCGAGCATCGTTGCGGTGATTCAGGTTGACGGCAAGCTACGCGACAAGTTTGAGGTTTCCGTTGACATCACCGAGGAAGCCCTGCGCGATCAGGCACTGGCCTCGGATGCCGTGAAGCGTGCCATCGGAGACAGGGAGATTGCGAACATCATCGTTCGTGCGCCGAAACTTGTGAACATCGCCACAAAGTAACCGACTGGCTTAGTGCAAGTTTTGTACATCTGAAACTAGGGGCGACAATCCGAGTGGTTGCCGCCCCTAGTTTTTTTATGTGCAGACTCTCCGAGACCTAGTTGAACGGCACTGGAAGCCCATTCCCAGTGCTGCGCGCAGGCTTGTTCTTGGTTTAGCGGGTGCGCTCGTTGTGGTTCTGGTGCTGCTTGCCTCAAATGATCAGAGCGCCAACAGCGTTTCCACCTCGGATTGGCTCGGGGGTTCAGCATCGGCACAGCCCTCATCCGCTTTCGGTCAGTCGTCAAATACTTCCGTTAGCGCCAAACTCATGGTGCACATCGTTGGTTTGGTAGCAAACCCGGGTGTTTACGAACTCCCCACCGGAGCAAGGGTCATGGATGCGGTCTTCGCGGCCGGAGGCTTTTCGCCAGGGGCGGATCAATCCTCCGTGAATCTGGCGCGGCCACTCAACGATGGCGAGCAGGTGTTCGTCCTTGGGAAGGGCGCCTCGGCCGCGACGGGAAAGGCAGCTAATGCGCTCATCAACCTCAACCTCTCGGATGCTGCCGGTCTCGATTCGCTTCCAGGTATAGGTCCAACGCTGGCGCAGCGCATCGTTGATTACCGCACCGCAAATGGCGGATTCCGAAGCGTATCGGACCTCGGGAAGGTGTCGGGAATCGGCCCAGCATTACTCGGCAAATTAAAGAATCTGGTGACGCTCTGAGAGGCTGGGGTTCTTCCGCGCTGGCTGTGGGGCTATGGATGTCGCTGCTGGCGCCAAGCGGTTTCCTCAAATTCGGTTTTGTAACCGTCTCGCTGGTGCTGGCCGTATCTTGGGAACGGGCACTCGGTGCAAAAACCCTGCTTGCCGTTTCCGCACTGCACCTGGCCGTTGGGATGGCTCCCATTGGATTACCTGCGACAAACTCAACTGGTCTTGCCGCAATAACCGTTGCTCTTCGGTCACTGGTTGCCAGGCCGTTGAAAGCCTTGAATCCTCAGGCCGGGGGGCTGACTCTTGGCATCACCGATGGCGACACCTCCCACCTTCCCGTCTCCCTGGCTACCGAGTTGAAGGCAATGTCGCTAACCCACCTCACCGCGGTCTCGGGAACAAACTGCTCCATAGTCATCGCAATGGTCCTTGCCCTTTGCGCGGCTATGGGTCTAACCAGAGGTCAGCGGTTAGCGGCCGTGCTAGCCGCACTCTGCGGCTACCTGCTTCTGGTTGGAAATCAGCCATCGGTGGTCCGGGCCGCCGTGATGTCCGTTTTCGCGGTTGCCACCGTGGGCTTTGGCCTCAGGGTTTCTCCGGTCAACCTGCTTGCGGCAGCGGTCTATCTGGTCCTTGCTCTTATGCCGGGCTACGCCACCAGCCTCGGCTTCGCGCTCTCGGTATCCGCTACGGCAGGAGTACTAATGCTGGCGCCGAGGCTGAGCGCCAGACTCGAGCCCTTCACCGGTGGTTTCCTGGCACTTCCGATTGCGGTAGCAATCAGCGCTCAGCTGGCCTGCCTGCCCATCCTGGTCACTCTGCAGGGGCAGTTCAACATTGCCGGATTGGTTGCAAACCTCTTGGCGGAACCAGCAGTACCGGCGGTGACCGTTTTGGGTGTAACCGCCGCCACCCTCGCCCTTGTGCCGCCGCTCGTTCCCATTTCATCGGTTGCATTCTGGCTCGCCTCTGTTCCGGCCGCCTACATCCTCGCGGTGAGTCATGTTCTGTACACCAACGCCCCCGCTATGGCTTTTCCCGCGGGGGTGTCAGGAATACTCGCGGCACTAGCCATCCTGGCGACGGCGACGCTATTTGCCCTCAAGAATCCGGGCTGGCGGCCGCTTTCCTGGGCGGCGGGAATCATGGCGTTGCTCCTGATAGCTCCCAACCTCCGCCCACTCTTGCCAAATGGCGCGTTTCCGGGCGATGGCTGGTTCATGGTTGCCTGCGACGTCGGTCAGGGGGATGCCACGGTACTGCGTGGCGGCGGTCAGATTGCGGTCATCGATGTTGGGAGAGACCCCGGACCCGTGAATCGATGTCTGACTAGGCTCGGCGTTCGGCACATCGACCTCTTGGAACTGACCCACTTCGATATGGATCACGTTGGAGGATTGGCGGGAGCGCTCGAGGGTCGGACGGTTGCTCGTGCGCTGCTCACGCAGTTTGTGGATTCCAGGCCCGGCGCATTGCAGGCCGAAAGGTTGTTGGTGAAGCTAAAGATACCCACGCAGAAGGTGGCGCTGGGAGATGCTGGCTGGCTCGGTAAACCTGAGAATCCAGGCTCGCTCAGTTGGCTGGTCCTTAGCCCACACCCGGGTGGCGCAGACGCCCAGTCTTCCAACGAGGGTTCGATTTCCATGTTCTGGACCAACGGTAGGTTTGGCATTTTCACAATGGCAGACCTACCCGCGGTTGGGCAGCGGCGCCTCATGGCCGAGCGGGCCCAGTGGTGGAGAGATTCCTATTCGCGCCTTCCGATTGTTCTAAAGCTCAGTCATCACGGCTCGGCTGATCAGGATCCAGACTTCCTCGACTGGGTTCATCCCGCCATCACCACCATCTCGGTTGGCGCGGGCAACAGTTACGGCCACCCAACCCAGCGGGCATTGAACTGGTTGCGAAACTGTTCGCTTGTGACCCTAAGAACTGACCAGCGTGGATCTATTGCTATCTCGGCGTCGGCAGACGGCTCGCTCACCTGGGCCGCCAGCTCCGCCGGCTAGTTTAGGCTTGTTGGGTGGCAAAGGCTAAGCAAACGAACTGGAATCAGGTGGCGGTATCGCCCGTGATACTGGTATTCGGAGCAGAAGATTTTCTGGCATCCCGAGCCGTGCGCAACATAAAGCAGTCGTTGCTGGCCGCAAATCCAGCCCTCGAGGTTTCTGAGCTCGATGCGGGGGAGTACGAGACCGGTCGCCTGATAGAGCTCACGGAGCCTTCACTCTTTAACGAGCCCAGGCTGGTCATCATCGATGGCCTCGAACGTTGCACCGACGAGATGATCGAAGACGGCATCGCCTACCTTCGCGACGTGAGCGCAGAGTCCACCGTAGTTTTCAAGCACGCGGGTGCGGTCCGAGGCAAGAAACTGCTCGATGCACTCCGCGACAGCGAACACGTCACAGAAATCCTCTGCAACAAACTCGCCAAGGAGCAGGAGCGAGTTGACTTCGCTTCCGCGGAATTCAAGGCGGCGGGTCGGCGGATCAACAACGTCGCATTGCGCAAACTTGTTTCGGCCTTTGGAGACGACTCGGCTGGTCTGGCATCAGCTTGCCTGCAGCTGATGCAGG
>JBJTNC010000060.1:0-3056 GCA_046073865.1 Micrococcales bacterium
CCCTCGATGTGGACCGCGCAACCTGGCGCCCGCAGGACATGTTCCAGGTTCTGGCCGGCTGGGGAGGCTACAACCTCAAGGATCTTGAGAGCACCTGGAATCTTGGGCTCGGTTTTGCGGTTGTAGTAAGAGGTAGCGCGGCCGATGCCGTGTCCGCTCAGCTCAACGCTGCGGGTGTCAAGACCTGGCAGCTTGGAATCATCGAGTCCACCGCCTGCGACCTAGACGCAATGGGTTACACCTACGAAGCCAAGGGCGTTCGTGGTGGCGGCGTTCGACTCGTGGGCGACTACGCAAACTAACTAGTTCGGCTTTTGCCGCAGACCAACCTATTCGGGGAAAAACATGGCCAAGCAGGCAAAACGCAAGCTACCCGCACACGCGGCTCGCATCCTCTACATTCTTCTCGCGGCCAACTTCGTGGTTGCCCTCAACGAGACCGTGCTCGGCGTGGCCCTGCCATCCGTGATGAAAGACCTCCACATCTCGGCTTCCGTGGGCCAGTGGCTGACCGCGGCGTTTCTGCTGACGGTTGCGGTTGTGATTCCCGTCACCGGCTTCCTGCAGGCAAAGTACTCCACGCGCGTGCTGTTCTTTGCCGCGATGGGCATCTTCACCCTAGGCACCCTGCTTGGTGCGCTCTCGGTTAGCTTCGAGATGCTGCTCACCGGCCGCGTGCTACAGGCCGCGGGCACCGCGCTGCTGATGCCCATGTTCATGACCACAATGATGAAGGTTGTCCCCGAGGACATGCGTGGTCAGGTGATGGGGCAGATCAGCCTGGTCTTCTCGGTTGCACCCGCGCTCGGCCCCGCCGCCTCCGGCCTGATTGTTCAGTTCTGGGGTTGGAAGGGTCTGTTCTGGGTGGTCCTGCCAATATCGGTGCTCGCGTTCCTGATCGGCGGCAAGTGGCTGCACCTCGAGCACGAGGCTGGGCCGGTTCGCCTCGACTTCCTATCGCTGGTGCTCAGCGGCGTTGGCTTCAGCGCCCTCATCTACGGTCTGTCAGAGGTGGGTCCCGCGGTTCGCGGCGATGCGCCTGTGAACCCGGCGTTCATCATCGTCCCCGGCGCGCTCATCGTGGCCTGGTTTGCCTTCCGTCAGCTGAAGCTGGCACCCAGGAACGCCGCGCTACTGGACCTGGGCACCTTCAAGTCCAAGGTGTTCAGCAACGCCATCCTGCTGATGGTTGCGCTCATGGCTGGTCTCTTCGGAACCATCATCATCGTTCCCATCTACATGCAGAACGTGCTGCACCAGACGGCTCTCGTCACAGGTCTTGTGATGATGCCCGGTGGCCTGCTGCAGGGTCTGCTGGGATCAACCGCAGGAAAGTTCTTCGACCGCTACGGCGCTCGCACCATCCTGGTTCCCGCCCTTTCGGGCGTTGCCATCGCGGTAGGCATCATGGCCAGCTTCAATGCTGGTACTCAGCTCTGGCTTATCTTCCTGGCCTACACCCTGCTCAGCGTTGCGCTCGGCTTCTGCTTCCCGGCGCTATTCGGCACGGCCATGGGGTCGCTCACCCCGGAGCTTTACAGCCACGGCAGCGCCACCGTTGGTGTGGTTCAGCAGGTGGCAGGCGCGGCTGGCACCGCTGGTTTCGTTGCCGTGCTAACAATGCTGGTAGGCGGAAACACTCAGACCGCCAGCGTTGCCGCCATGGCTACTGGAACCCACGGGGCGTTCCTCATGGGCTTTGTGGTGTCGCTGGTATCCATCGGGCTGGCCTTCGGCTTCAAGGCCAAGAAGACCCAGGGCCAGGATGGGCTAGCCCAGCAGGCTTAGCCGCTTCAGAACCAACTGAACCAGGCGTTCGTCCGCCTGGCCCTCCGCGGTGAGAAGCGGAGCGGCAACAACCTGGGCGCCCGTCTCCCCGAGCCGATCGTTGAAGTAGCCTGGCGCCAGCAGGTAGTTTGCCAAAGCAACCCTGCGCCGAGGGTTTTGGAATTTCAACTTGGGAACCAGGTCTTTCACGCGGGGGCTTGCCGCACTCAGGTAAGCCAGTTCCACGCTCTGCGCTGGGTTCAGTCCGCGAATTCGTTCTTCGAACATCAGCTGCAGCAGTTGGCAGTCCTGAATGGCATTGGCATCGCTGGAGCCGGCAACCACCAGAAGCGTCTGGTCATCGGGGGTCCAGCCGGCCTCACGCAGCCTGGACACAAGCACCTCTACCAGTTCTGGCGCTGGGCCGAGTGCCTCGGTCACGGTCACCCGCTGTGCCTCGATTCCGAGCGATGCGACGGCCTCCGGTATGTCCTTGTGGATGTGGTAGCCGTTGCTAAGAAGCAGCGGAACCAGCGCGATGCGGTCATCGGGGTTTTCGTCCGCCACCTTGGACAGCACCTCCGCCAGCTGCGGGTGTTGAACGTCAACGTAGGTTTCGTGCACGCTACGGCCGGGTAGCGCCTCGGCCACGGCAGCCACCAGGCGCGAAACCGCCGCGGCACCTACCGGATCCGAGGTGCCGTGGGAAACCAAAACAACTTGACGCGGAATCTCCATGGGCAGTTTCAAAAATAGCAACGAGGTTTGCAGCGTTACGCATTGTTGCGGGCGGACTTGGGCGCGGCTGCCACATAGGCGAAAATTTGATGAACCCCGCACACTCTCCTTGGAGCACCTATGACCGAACAGCCAGCCAGACCGGTTCGCGAAGCCCGCCCAAACGGACAGTGGAAGGTTGACGGCAGGGAGCCGCTGAACCCAAACGAGCAGTGGAAGCAGGCCGACGCCGGACTCAACGTGCGCGCCCGCGTTGAGGAGTACTACTCCAAGCGCGGCTTCGAGAGCATCTTCCCAACCGACAAGAATGGTCGCCTGCGCTGGTGGGGCCTCTACACTCAGCGTCGCCCCGGAATCGACGGCGGCAAGACCGCCCTGCTCGAAGACGATGACCTAGAGGACAAGTACTTCATGATGCGCGTGCGCATCGATGGCGGCCAGCTAACTACCGAGCAGCTGCGAGTGGTTGCCCAGATCTCCATCGACAACGCCCGCAACACAGCCGATATCTCCGACCGCCAGAACATCCAGTACCACTGGATTGACATCCG
>JBJTNC010000061.1:0-14637 GCA_046073865.1 Micrococcales bacterium
GAAAGACTTCCAGCACCATGAGTGGCGGAACCAGGCGAAGGCTAAAGAAGCTTGCCAAAGAATTCCTGAGACCCGGCATGCACGTGGCCGACATAAACGCTAGCCTCAAGGCCATCGAGGCGCAGCGTGAGGCCTGGCACAAGCACAGCGCCGGTCTGAAGCCGCCATCGGTGCCATCTGGCATCAACGATGCGATGGTGACCTATCAGGCCCTCGTGGTTGACCTCGACCTGATTCAGCGGCACCTGGATCCCAAGTCAACCGAGCCGCTGCTCACCGAACTGCCGCTTGGTCAACTTGCCGCCAAACTCAACTCGCTGGTTGAGGACACCGGAGCGCTAGAAAACCTGAGTGAGCGCTCAATGGTTGCCAACCGCTTGAGGGCCCTGGGCCTAGAGGAACTGATGCGGGACCTGGCTCGGCTTCACGTGAGCCGGGAACACCTGGCCGCCGAGTTCGACCTTGCCTGGTGGCAGTCTGCTCTCGAATACCTGGCCGAGAAGAATCCATCGCTGGTGCGCACCACCGCCGACCAGCTGGACCAGCTTGAGAGCGAGTACCAGGTGGCCTCAGACGCCGTTCTGGCCGAGAACAGATCCAACCTCGCCCATCAGCTGGCCGAACTTTGGCGCAGCGACCTGGCCGGTCACGAAACCGAGGCCGCGGCGCTGCGTAACCTGCTGAAGAGCGGCTCGGCAACCTTCGCCTCGCTCACCAAGGCTGCACCGCACATCTCCTCGAATCTGCTGCCCAACCTGGCAATGAGCCCGTACGAGGTGGCTCAGCTGCTGCCCGCTGGCCTGAGGTTTGACACCCTAATCATCATGGATGGTGCCGGCACCACAGTGGCAGAAAACCTGAGCGGCTTCCTTCGCGCAGACCAGGTAATCGTGTTCGGCGATGACACCATCGCCCAGCCCTCCGGTTTTGAAATTGAGGCTCGTCCAATTCCAATCGGCTTCGAACTAAACGTTCCAAGCGTCATGACTCAGGTGGCCGCGAGCTACGGTTCAGAGGTTCTGCGCCGAAGCTACCGAACCTACGGACAGATTCTGGGTGCCTTCATCAACCGTGAGTTCTACCAGAACCGCATCGATTTTGAGCCAACTGCCGACGACTACTGGGGTAACAGCCACACCTCGCTCGAGCTGGTTCGGTCAGGCGACACCGCGTCGAGTGACATACCCGGGGCGAATCAGAGCCTGGACGCCGAGGTTGAGCGCTGCGTTGACCAGATCTTCAACCACGCCCTCTGGCACCCTGAAGACAGCCTGCTTTTTGTGACAGCCTCTCCGATGCACGCCGATAGGGTTCGAACCGCAGTCCAGGCTGGTCTCAAGCACAAGCAGAACCTGGTGGAATTCTTCGATGGCCACGGGCGCGAGAAATTTGAAATCGCCACTCTGGCGGAACTCAGCCACCGCGTGGCTGATCATATCGTGTTCAGCGTTGGATTTGGCAAGCTCGTGAGGGGACGGGTTCCATCGGAGATGGGCGACCTCACCGGCGCAAACGGCAGACGCTACCTGGCAAACATGTTGGTGAGTGCCCGCAAGAAATTGACCCTGATTTCCTGCTTCTCGGCCGCTGAGATACCAGATGACGCGACCAATGGCTTGGCTCACCTGCGCGATTTGCTTGCCGGTGGGGTACGGGTGGAAGAGCCTGTGGACGAGGTCTCGCAAGACCCAATGCTTGCTGACCTAGCGATTCGTTTGCGTAAGTTGGGTGTCACTGTCAAGACGGACTTTGGTAAGAACCTGTCGATGGTGGTTTCTTACGGCCGCAATGCCATTGAGCTGCGGCCCGACTGGTTGGTTACCCTCGATCAGTTGGGTCAGGAAATCAACCTACGTCCGCGCCTGGTGAAGGCTCTGGGATGGCAGGTGCGGCGCATTCACGCGCTCCAGCTGTTTGCTGAGCCAGACAATCTAGCCAGGGAGATCGCTGCGCAACTGGGCATTCAAACCGGAGCCAGCTCCAAGCCATTCATTGACACAGTCAAGTTTGAAGACACCGATGCCGCGTGGGGCGACTACTCGCGTGGAGGCGAGTCTGGCAATGACTCTCGGTTGAAGCAGGACAAGCCGCCACACTGGGGCTAGACTCCAGTCTTTGAAGGGCTGGGGCTAGGAGTCCGAGCCACCCGAGGTTTTGCTGTCCGTCTTGTAGAAACCCGAACCCTTGAAAGTCACGCTTCCAACGCCAAAGACCTTCTGAAGTTCGCCATCGCAGTTTGGACACTTGGTTAGAGCTGCATCGGTGATGGACTGCTGAACATCAAAGCTGTGTCCGCAGTTCTTGCACTTGTATGAGTAGGTTGGCATAGCCCGATAATTTTACAGTCGCAGAGCCAGGGCGCAAACGCCTAAGCCGCGGAGCCGACCGCGATGATTCGTTCGGGGGTTACAACAAAGTCAACCGGCTGATCGTGCGCCTCGCTAGGCACCTTCTCAAGCACCTCGGATTCGTAAACCACCGCCGCGCACTTAACGGAACCCTGCAGCTGCCCGAGTGCCCTGTCGTAAAAGCCCTTGCCCTTGCCAAGGCGAGTGCCGCCCAGATCCGCTGCGCTGGCCGGAAGCAGGATGAGGTCGGCGCTCTCCAGCCGAGCCGGCTCGCCCGTCGGTTCGTTGAAGCCAAAAATTCCTGGCGACATCGATCCGTCAAATACCACCCAGTTCAGGGTTCCGTCTGTATTCGATACCGGCATGATGAGCCTTACTCCGTTAGCCGCCGCGCTCTCTACGAAGCCACCGATGTCCGGTTCCGTGCCGAATGGCAGGTAGGCCGCCACCGTGTGGGCACCAGTTTCCGCAACCAGGGTCCGGAGTTGATCGGCTAACTTGGGCCTGACAGATCCGTCCCGGGAATGAGCTTTGCGCTCTTCGCTCAGCCGCGCTCGCAGCAACTTTTTGTCATCGGCTGCATCTGGGTTAGACATGCCACTAATTTTGACAGCATGCCCATGTCTTTTGCGCTCACACACGACGATGTTCGACTCCGTCTAGTGCGAATGCGCGACGCCAAGGTGCTCGAGGCGCGGCTGATGGAGAATCGCGCCTGGCTGCGCCCGTGGGAAGCCACCAGCCCCTACGCGCCAAATTCCTTCGACGTGAGGGGAATGATCAGGTCGCTGCTGCGCTCCTACGATGACCAGACCGGGCTGCCGTTTTTGATTGAGTATCGTGGCGCAGTGGTTGGCCAGATTAACGTTGCCAACATTCTTCACGGTTCGGTGTCCAGCGCCGTGGTTGGTTACTGGGTCACCCCCGATGTTGCTGGGCGCGGCATTACCCCAACCGCTGTTGCTCTGGTTTCGGACTACCTGTTCAACGTGGTTGGCCTGCACCGAGTTGAGATCGACATTCGTCCGGAGAATGCCGCCTCCCTCAGGGTGGTTCAAAAGCTGGGGTTCCGCTACGAGGGTTTCAAGGAGCGCTTCATCCACATCAATGGAGCCTGGCGAGACCACATGATATTTGCGCTGACGCACGAAGAGGTTCTGGACGGCGTTCTCAACCGCTGGATTCGCAAGGCTGTGCCGGAGTTGAAATATCCGAATCCTGCCGATTTCCTGCAAAAACTTTAAACACGCCGAGCGAAATATTTAATCCCAATTGGTTACCTCATATCTTTGAGGTATGAATACTTCTTCACTCACCGGAGTGGTGCTTGCGGCAGCGGCAATAGTGTGGCTCGCCTTCTTTGTGCCAGCGTGGGTGAAGCGAGACCAGACCGTCATCGTCACGCGCGAGGCAACGAGGCAGATCAAGCAGCGCGTGAGGGCAGAGTTCAAGATCAAGACCCGCAGCTACGAGTCGCTGGTTCGAAAGGCAGCTCGAGTAACGAGGGCTCGTCAAGTTTTGGGAACAGTGACTCTGCTAGGCCTGGTTGTTACTCCTCTCACACTCATCGATGTTGCCAAGCTCTGGGGCTTCAGCCTTGCCTCTGTTGTAGTAACAGCCTCTGCACTAATTGGCAATCGTGCCCTTGCCCGAGTTCAAACCCAAGTGCGTCCGATTGCAGGCGTGCAGCGTCCGGCTAACTACGCCGAACTGTATCGCGCGGCTCAAGTTTTCGCCGAGAAGGCGCCCGCCTCTGGAGTGCCACAGGTTGAAACCGCAGGCTGGGTACCTCGCAATATTCCAGCTCCGCTCCACGTGGGTCACGTTGGAACCCTTGAGCAGCCAGTGCTTGCAGATGTGGTTCAGCTAGAGCCAGCGCAGGAGCAGATTGCCGTGTCCGGCGCCAACCTTGACGAAATATTGCGCCGCCGCCGAGCAATCTAGCCCACCTACCTCGGCCACAGGGTAAGGTTTTATTGGCTTAACAGCCCGACCATTTCAAATTAGAGGGAACTAAATTGTCGCTTATTGATCGCATCAAGAAGATCTTCAACAACAACGCGCAGGATGTTGCAAAGGTTGCCGGTGCAATCGGTGCAGACGTCGCTCACGAGGCCGCCGAGGTTATCGAAGAGGCCAAGAAGACCGTAACCGCGGCCACCAAGACCGCCGAGAAGACGGTTACCGCAGCAGCAAAGACCGCCGAGAAAAAGGTCACCAGCGCCACCAAGGCTGCTGAGAAGACCGTGACTGCGGCTACCAAGACTGCAAGCAAGGCTGTTCAGACCGGCACCAAGGCCGCCGCAACCAAGGTGACCAAGGCCGCCGCACCTAAGGCTGCTGCCGCTGCTAAGCCTGCCGCGAAGGCTGCACCGAAGGCCGCCGCTAAGCCGGCAGCAGAAAAGGCGCCTGCCGCCAAGAAGCCAGCAGCCAAGAAGCCTGCTGCGCCAAAGGCATAGTCAAACTAAAAGATAAAGCCGCGGTCCTTTCGGGCCGCGGCTTTTCTTAGTTCTGGGTGACCCAGCCCGCCACTTCGGTAACGGTTGGATGCTCAAATTTGAAGCCGCTGGCAACCAGTTTCGCGCTACTCATTCGCTGACTCGAGAGCAGCACCTCATCGGCTGCCTTGCCCAGCAGGAGGCGAAGCGCAAATGCCGGAGCAGGTAGCCCGAATGGTCGCTTCAGAGCGCTCGCCATGGCCGCAATCAGTGTTCCGCAGGTGGCGCTTTCCGGGGCACAGAGATTGAAGGCGCCGCGCGCGGAATCTGTGTGCAGCAGGTGAACAATTGCCGCCGCCTCATCGGTGATGGAGATCCAGGGCCACCACTGCCTACCGTTTCCAAGCGGGCCGCCAGCGCCTAACCTAACCAACGGAAGCACCCGGGAGAGGGCGCCGCCGGTTTTACTGAATACCACTGCGGTTCGAATCTTCACTAGGCGCACGGAGGTGTCAACGCGTTCGGCTTCCGCCTCCCACTTGATGCAGAGGTCCGCCAGAAAGCCGGTACCGGCCTTGGAATCCTCGTTCAAGATTGTGTCGCCTGCATCCCCGTAGTAGCCGCTGGCCGAACCCGAGATGAATACAGCGGGCATTGTGGTTGCCTGGTTGATTGCATCCACGAGTGTGCGGGTTGCGCTGATTCTGGATTCAACAAGTTCGCGCTCATAGCTGGCGTTCCACGGAAGCTTGCCGATGGATGCGCCTGAGAGGTTCACCACGGCATCGAAGCCAGAGATGACAGTCGGGTCGAGTTCTCCAACCGCTGGGTTCCACTCGATTTCGGCAGGCGTACTTGGCTTTCGACGCACCAGTGCAACCGGTTCGTCGCCTCGCGCCTTCAGTTGCGAGATTAGTTCGTGGCCAATCAGGCCGCTTGCTCCAGCAATAAGTACTCTCACGCCTACCAACTCTTTGGGTCTAGACCAACGCGCACGCCGGTGTCCATCGATGCGATTGCCGCCATGTCATCCTGGTCGAGCTCGAAATCGAATATCGAGATGTTTTCGAGAAGCCTGTCTGGGTTCACCGTCTTTGGAATGACAAGGTTTCCCAGCTGAATGTGCCAGCGAAGAATCACCTGTGCCGCGCTCCTGCCGTGCTTTTGAGTGAGCGAAACGATGACCGGGTGCGAGTTGTCGCGTCCGCGCGAGATCGGACTCCAGGCCTCGGTGTGTATTCCGTGCTCGCTGTTGTAGGCGCGCAGAGCAGGTTGCTGGAACGAGGGGTTCAGCTCCACCTGGTTGATGGCTGGAACCACATCGCTGGATTCCAGAAGCGAGTCCAGGTGTTCGGGCTCAAAGTTGGAGACACCGATGCCGCGCACTCTGCCCGTTGCAAGGTATTCGGTGAACACCTCCCAGGTTTCCTGGTAGAGGTTGAGAGCCGGGTGCGGCCAGTGAATGAGAAGCATGTCAACGTAGCCGATCTTCAGCCGGTCCAGAGACTCCTCGATGGCGTCCGCCGCGTTTGCGCGACCCTGCCCGTCTTTCCAAATTTTGGTGGTCACGAAGATTTCTTCGCGTGGCACGCCACTCTTGCGAATGCCCGAGCCAACCTCCAGCTCGTTGTCGTAAAAGGCCGCGGTGTCGATTCGGCGGTAGCCGGTCTCGATTGCCTTGACGATTAGGCTGTCTGCGATGTCTTGCTCAACCTTGTAAACCCCTAGGCCGAGGCGCGGAATCTGCTGGCCGTTGTTGAGGGTGGCGAAGAGCATGTCCGAGGGATTGAATGTCACTGTGCGCTCCAAGGTCCCATAATCGGGTTCCACTCCTCGATGATTCGCTCACCGATGAAGCCGGCCATCTCGAATGGGTCGCTGTCTAGTTGAAGCGCCACGTCCTCGGGGGAATCTGCGCTAAAAATCAGCAGGGCGCCGTTGCGATCAACCAGTGGCCCGCTCGCCAGCAGTGAACCCGAGTCCAACAGCGTTCGCAGGTAGGCGCGGTGTTCGGCCCGCAGTCCATCCATGTCTGATTTTTCTTGCGAGTACAGGTACTGAACTACAAAAGTTGCCATGCTCCGAGTCTAGAACTGTTGGCAAACGCCGTGGTTAAATCCAGAGCGGTCCAAGCCACATGTGCGCAGCCCAGAAGGCGTACGGGGTCACGAAGCCCCACCACAGGCTGAGGAAGAATGCCGAGATTGCAACCACAGCAACGAGGTACACGAAGACGTATGGTCTCCAGGCATACCAGTACCGACCCGGGAACTTGGCGCTGTGCGTTGGCCTGTACCAGAGCGAGCGAAGCACATACGTGAGCGCCAGCACGCTGTAAGGGAAGAAAGCGATCGAGTAGAACTGAAATACCGTGCGCTGGGTGTAAAGCAGCCAGGGCAGGTAACCCGCCGCAATGCCCAGCAGAATCAGGCCCTCGGTGCGGTTGCGGAACCTCAGGTAGTGATAGGTGAGGTAGAGGATTGCGGCAAGCGCGCCCCACCAGATGAATGGGTTACCGATGGCATCGATGGCGCTGTTGCAGCCGTTGGGCAGTTTGTCCAACCAGCCGTGCATCCAGGCTGGGCAGGAAACCTGCTGGTAGTACATGGCCACCGGGCGCTGCTCGTAGAGCCAGGTGAACGGGTTGCTCGCGTAGGAGTGGGGAACCCGCAGGTTCACGTGGAAGTCGTAGATCTGCTTCTCGTAGGCGAGGAGGTCGTTCCACCAGTTGTTGTGGGTGCCGCGACCCCAGCCGCCCTTGGTGAGGATCCAGCCCGTCCAGGTTGCGAGGTAGGTGGCCAGGTAAACCGGCACCATCAGGAAGATGTTGGCGATTCCCTGACGAACGAAACCGTTGAAGGCCCAGTTGGGTAGCCCCAGTCTGCGGCGCAGCAGGGCCTCGCTCACAACAATGTAAACCCCGAAGAAAGCCGCGAAATACAGGCCGCTCCATTTAGTTGCGGTGGTGGCAGCTAGGGCAACCGCGCAGGCAATCAACCACGGGCGATTGAACTGAACTGGGAGGGTCTCAGAGTCTGGTTTGCGAAGCGCCAGCTTCTGGTAGAAGACTCGCGAGCGCTCGCGGTCGAGAAGCAGAAAGTAGAACGAGAGCAGGGCGAAGAACATCACGATGCCGTCCAGCAGGGCAATCCTGCTGAGGACGATTGCGTGACCATCGATGGCCATCAGCAAACCTGCGAGAACCGCAAACGACTGGCTTCCCGTTAGCTTTTTGGCCACCAGCATCAGCAGCAGAACCGCCAGCGTGCCCAGCAGGGCGGTGGTGAAGCGCCAGGTCCAGGAGTTCTGCGGCCCCCAGATCATCATGGGAATGCCGATGAGCCACTTGCCCAGTGGCGGGTGCACCACGAACGCGCCGGTGGCCGTGTACCCAAATAGGTGGCCTGCCTCGAAGGCAGGGTTGGCGTCGCTGGGCCAAGCGCCCTCGTAGCCCAGATGCCAGAGGCTCCAGGCGTCCTTCACGTAGTAGGTCTCATCAAACACCAGGCGATGCGGGTAACCCAGGTTCCAGAACCTCAGGAAACCGGCCAGCAGGGTAACCAGCCACATTCCGTGGGGCAGGAATCGCTGGTAAAGGGCGGCGCTTTTAGTGGATAGGCTCACGCAAAAATGCTAGCGGGCTGGGTGCCAGAATGCCCCGCGGTGTGCGGACTCTCACACATTTGCCAGAATTGGTGTGTGTTGATTCTTGCGGCCACTCCCATTGGCAACCTCTCCGATGCATCGCCGCGCCTGGTGGAGCATCTGACCAATGCCAAATACATCGCCGCGGAAGACACCAGAACCCTGCACAAGTTGGCGATGGCGCTCGGCATCAAACTGCAGGCCAAGACCTACTCGCTCCACGAGCACAACGAGGGCGAGCGCTCAGCTCAGCTGGTGGAACTGGCGGCCACCGAAGACGTCCTGGTGGTATCGGACGCCGGCATGCCAACCGTCTCGGATCCGGGGTTCCAACTGGTTCGCGCCTGCGTGGCCGCGGGCGTTGACGTCACTGTGATTCCCGGGCCATCGGCGGTACTTGCAGCACTTGCTGTCTCCGGACTGCCAACGGACCGATTCAGTTTTGAGGGGTTCATCCCGCGCAAGCAGGGGGAGAGGGAACGGTTCTGGAAGGCGCTCGCCGCGGAGTCCCGAACGATGGTTTTCTTCGAGAGCCCGCACCGGATTCAGGAATCGTTGGAGGCGGCGGCGCAGATTTTGGGTCGCGATCGTCAGGCCACCGTCAGCCGCGAGCTAACCAAGAAGTTTGAGCAGACCGTCAGAGGCACCCTCGAGGAACTTGCCGAATGGGCCAAGACTGAGCCGAGGGGCGAGATGGTGGTTGTGGTTGCCGGGGCCGAGCAGTTGCAGCAGGAGGCCATCGATGTGGTGGGCAGGGTTCTGGAACTTGTTGCCGCGGGAAGCCCGCTGAAGCCTGCCGTAGCCGAGGTGGCCGAGCAGGCCCGGGTTTCAAAGAGTGAGCTGTATGACCTGGTTCTGAGGGAACGCAAGGCCCGCGGGCTTTAAAATAGATTTCATGTCCACGCCTAAGTCGTTTTACGCGACTACCCCGATTTTCTACGTCAACGACGCCCCGCACATCGGTCACGCCTACACAGAGGTAGCGGTTGATGTGCTTACCCGCTGGCACCGTCAGCGCGGTGAAATGGCGTACATGCTCACCGGTACCGATGAGCACGGCGAGAAGATCCTCCGCACCGCGGCGGCAAACAAGACCAGCCCCAAGGAATGGGCCGACAAGCTGGTTGCCGAGTCGTGGCTGCCGCTGCTGGACACCATCGACATTGACAACCAGGACTTCATCCGCACCACCGAGGAGCGCCACGAGCGCAACGTGCAGGTGTTCCTGCAGCACCTGAAGGACAACGGCTTCATCTATCAGGGCTCCTACGAGGGCAACTACTGCGTTGGTTGCGAGGAGTACAAGACCGAGGCGGACCTCATCGATGGCGTTGGCGAATACGCGGGCCAGCCGGTTTGCGCCATTCACACCCGTCCCGTGGAGAAGCTGAAGGAGACCAACTACTTCTTCAAGCTGAGCGAGTTTGAGGACCGCCTGCTTGAGCTCTACTCGGAGAACCCAAACTTTGTTCAGCCAGACAGCGCACGCAACGAGGTTGTTTCGTTCGTTCGCCGCGGCCTGGATGACCTCAGCATCTCGCGCTCCAAGGACAAGTTCGACTGGGGAATCGATATTCCCTGGGACAACGGGCACATCACCTACGTGTGGTTCGATGCGCTGCTGAACTACATCACCGCCATTGGCTACGGCGAGGACACGGCCGAGGCCAAGGCCAAGTTCGAGTCGCTCTGGCCGGCGTCCGTTCAGGTTGTCGGTAAGGACATCCTGCGCTTCCACGCCGTCATCTGGCCAGCCATGCTCATGGCCGCCGGCCTGCCGGTTCCAAAGCAGGTATTCGGCCACGGCTGGCTGCTGGTTGGTGGCGAGAAGATGAGCAAGTCTAAGCTCACGGGTATTGCGCCAAACCAGATCACCGACACCTTTGGCTCGGACGCATTCCGCTACTACTTCATGAAGGCCATCGCTTTTGGTTCTGACGGTTCGTTCAGCTGGGAAGACCTCTCGGCTCGCTACCAGTCTGAGTTGGCCAACGGCTTCGGCAACCTCGCTAGCCGCGTGATTGCCATGATCCACCGCTACTTCGATGGCGCGCTGCCCGCCGCCGGTGCTCACACCGAGGCCGACCAGCAGGTTCTCGCCGTTGCTGCCGCTGCGGTGAAGAATGCCGACGCCGCCATCGATGAGATTGCCGTGCACGACGCGCTAACCGCAATCTGGACCCTGGTGGACGAGCTCAACAACTACATCACCGTGCAGGAGCCCTGGGTCCTTGCCAAGGACGATGCCAACCGCGAGCGCCTCGGAACCGTGCTGAACACCACCGCCGAGGGGCTTCGAGTGCTATCGGTGCTGTTGGCTCCGGTCACTCCAAAGGCAACGGCCAAGCTCTGGGCCGCACTGGGTGAAACCGTGCCGGGTGCTCTTGCGGAGCAGAAGCTGGGAGACGCAGCAAACTGGGGTCAGCTGAAGCCCGGCGCCAGCGTCACCGCGCTCGAGGCGCTGTTCCCACGCATCGAGACCGAAACCAAGTAGCAGACCTTGTGCGCCTCAGAAAACCCAGCCGCTGACATTGCCCGTCAGTCCGGTTCGGCTTTCATCGATGGCGCGCCCGCGGCGCACATGCGCACCCGCGGTGGCATGGAGGCGGACGCCAAGCGCGAGAGTTTGAAGTACCCGCCGATTCCGGAGCCGCTCGAGGTTGGCACATACGACAACCACTGCCATATGGAGATTGCCGACGGCGATGAGCCGCTGCACTACCTGGAGCACCTGGAGCTTGCAAACCAGGCCGGAATGCTGGGTTGCGTGCAGGTTGGCGTGACCCTGGAATCCTCCAAGTGGTCGGCCGCGGTTGCCGCAATCGAACCCCGGGTTTTGGCTGCGGTGGCCCTCCACCCAAACGAGGCGCCTCTCTATGTGACCAAGGCTCGACTGGACGAGGCCATCGCTGGCATTGCCGAACTGGCCTCTCAGCCACGCGTTCGCGCCATCGGTGAGACGGGGCTCGACTTCTTCCGCACCGAGGGCGAGGACCAGATTCAGCTGCAGCGCTACTCGTTCGAGGAGCACATCCGCATTGCGAAAGAGAACAACATCGCGTTGATGATTCACGATCGCGAGGCCCACGCCGATGTGATTGAGGCTCTGAAGCGCGTTGGTGCGCCGGAGCGCGTTGTGTTCCACTGCTACTCGGGTGACACCTCGCTCGCCGAGGTGTGCAACGAAAACGGCTGGTACATGAGCTTTGCCGGAAACATCACCATCAAGCGCAACCAGCACCTTCGCGACAGCCTGCTTCTTGCAAGGCCCGAACTTGTGATGGTCGAGACGGACGCTCCGTTCCTAACCCCCGAACCTTTCCGCGGCCGGCCGAATGCCAGCTACCTGGTTCCAATCACAGTGCGCTACATGGCTAGCCTTCTGGGGCGCGACGTGAACGAGTGGGCGGCCCAGCTCACTCAAAACACCGAGCGCGTATATGGTTCGTGGGCCGAGGGGCTCATCGATGGCCACCACTCCAAGACCGCGCCAAACGCACCGATAGATAGCAGTCAGGTTCCCTAATGGCCGTTGAGGCACAGCTCCTAGGCGGCGCGGATATTCGCGAACTCGCCGCCAGACTCGACGTGGTTCCAACCAAGAAACTGGGTCAGAACTTCGTGACGGATCCAAACACCATCCGCCGCATCGTGGCCGCCGCCAAACTTACCGGTAGCGAGACCGTGGTCGAGATTGGTCCCGGCCTTGGTTCTCTCACCCTGGGGCTCATCGAAGTTGCGGATCGCGTGATCTCGGTGGAGATCGACCCAAAGATGGCGGCCGCCATCGAGGAGACTGTTGCCAAGCGCGCCCCGGGGGCAAACTTCAGCCTGGTTTCCGCAGACGCCATGAAGGTGACCGATTTGGGCGGACAACCGGATTCGCTGGTTGCCAACCTTCCTTACAACATTTCGGTTCCGGTGCTCCTTCACTTTTTGGAGCAGTTCCCCAGCCTGCAGACCGGTCTGGTTCTGGTGCAGGCCGAGGTGGCTCACCGTCTGGCCGCCAAACCGGGCAACAAGGTTTACGGCGTACCGAGCCTCAAGCTGGCCTGGTACGCGGATGCCAGACTGGCCGGCGATGTTGGCCGCAGCATTTTCTGGCCGGTTCCAAACGTGGATTCGGCGCTGGTTTACTTTGCCAAGCGCGCCCAGCCGCTGGGCGATGAAGCCCTCAGGCTAGCAGTGTTCGCGGCCGTCGATGCAGCCTTTGGTCAGCGTCGCAAGACACTGCGTCAGGCCCTCGCAGACTGGGCGGGAAGCGCTTCGGAGGCAGAGCGGATTCTCGTCGCGGCGGGCGTGGAGCCACAGCTGCGCGGTGAGCAGCTGGACATCGATGCGTTTGTGCGCGTTGCAAAGGCTAAGGGCTACTGATGCAGCGCTGGCTGAACTCAACCGGGCGAAACGGCAGGCTAAACACCGCCACGAGCCGCTTCTACGCCGTTGACCTACCGAGGCTGTTTGCGGTGTTCAACGACCCCGCATCCTGGCCGATGGAGGCCCCGGAGCGACTAATCACAATCTCGCAGGATCAGCTGCTCAGCTACAGTTTCGACAACGAGACCAGGGTTGAGATCAGGTTCGAGCGGGTGCGAAGCGGTTTGGTACGCGTTGTGCTTGAGCACGAGCAACTCCACGACGAGTCCGAGCTCAAAGCCTGCCAGGCCTACTGGAATGAGATCCTCGAGGACATCTCAGTGCGTCTGCTGTGCGAGCCGGTTCACGCCGCAACGGCAAACGGCAAGATCAACCTATTCTTCAAGGTTGGGCCGCTGCTCGAAAACGGCTACCACCAGGTTGCCAGCCTCTACCAGGCTGTGGACTTGGCCGAGACCGTGATTGCCGAGCCCGCCGCCGAATGGGAGGTGGTCGTCACCGGGACCATCGGTGCCGAGCACCTGGCTGGGGTTCCCACTGGGCAGAGCAATCTGGTGGTCAAGGCGGCCAAGGCAACCGGCGATGCCCTGCGCTACGAGCGCGTTCCAAAGCTTAGGCTGACCATTCACAAGGCGGTTCCCGTGGCCGGTGGCATGGGTGGCGGAAGCGCCGATGCGGCCGCCGCGATCCTGGCCTGCGAGAGCCTCTGGGCCTCCAAGTTGAGCGCCGCCGACAGGCACGAGGTAGCGGCCTCGCTGGGAGCAGACGTGCCGTTTGCTCTGGTGGGCGGGGCGGCCATCGGTGTTGGAACCGGACACGAACTTGAGCCTGTGCGCCAGAAGGCAAAGCTGCACTGGGTTCTGGTTCCAAACGACTTTGGTCTCAGCACCCCCGATGTTTACCGCGCGTTAGACCGGCTTCGCGCCGACCGCGGCCAGGATCCCGCATCGGTGGACGAGGCCAAGGTCAACAGCGCGTTGGTTAAGGCCCTCAAGGCCGGAGCCTCTGCCGAGGACATCGCACCCCTGCTGCACAACGACCTCCAGGAGGCGGCAGTCAGCCTGCGCCCCGAACTCCAGCGCATCCTGGATTTGGGTGACGAAGCCATGGCCCTAACCTCGATGATCTCCGGATCCGGGCCTACCGTGGCCCTCCTGGCCCGAGACGCAAACGACGCAATCGCAATTGCCAGCCGAGTCACCACTTTTGGTTTTGAGGCAATCGTCACCAGTTCGCCGGCCAGCGCCGCGCAGAAGGTCTTCTAGACAGCACATGGCTCACCTGCTTGGCGCGGAAAACATCCGCCACGAATTTCCAACCAAAGAGGTCTTCAAGGGCATCACTATTGGCGTCAACGAGGGCGATCGCATCGGAGTGGTTGGCCGCAACGGCGATGGCAAGTCAACGCTGCTGAAGGTTTTGGCCAAGCGCCTAATCACCGATGAGGGTCGAGTCACCTATCGAAGCGACCTGCGAGTGGGCATGCTTGACCAGCAGGACCAGCTGGATGCAAACCTCACGGTTTCTGAGGCCGTAGTTGGCGGCCGCCCGGAACACGAGTGGGCGGGTGACTCCAAGGTGCGAGACGTCATCGCGGGCCTTGTGAATGACCTCGACTGGAACGCCAAGATTGGCGAGCTGAGCGGTGGCCAGAAGCGCAGGGTCGCCCTCGCCACGCTGCTGAGTCGCGAATGGGACGTTGTGCTACTAGACGAACCAACCAACCACCTCGATGTTGAGGGCGTCGCCTGGCTGGCGGCGCACTGCAAGACTCGCTGGGCGGCAAACGCCGGCGGGCTCATCGTGGTGACCCACGACCGCTGGTTCCT
>JBJTNC010000062.1:0-2665 GCA_046073865.1 Micrococcales bacterium
CAGATTCGCGTGCACTTCAGCGCATTCAGGCACCCGCTGGTGGGAGACACCATGTATGGAGCGGATCCGGTTTTGGCGGCCAAGGTTGGGTTGGACAGGCAGTGGCTGCACGCCATGCGGCTCTCGTTCACACACCCTACAACAGGCGATGTGGTGGAGTTCGAGAGCGAGTATCCGACCGACCTCCAACAGGCGCTTGACGTCCTCCGCGGCTAGTAAAGTTATTGCCTGAGCCAAATAAATGGACGCGATAAGGGCAGGTGAAAATGGCTAACGAAGACTCGTTCGTTCACCTGCACGTTCACACCGAGTACTCAATGCTCGACGGCGCCGCGCGCGTGAAGCCCCTGGTTGCGGAGGCCGCCCGCATGGGAATGCCTGCCATTGCCATCACCGATCACGGCAATAACTTCGGGGCATACGAGTTCTACAAGCAGGCCAAGGCCGCCGGCATCAAGCCCATCATCGGCATTGAGGCCTATGTCACCCCGGGTACCGCCCGGCAGGATCGCACGCGAGTGCGCTGGGGCAGTGGCTCCAACGATGACGACGTGGCGGGTGCCGGTTCCTACACGCACATGACCCTGCTGTCGCAGGACACCGAGGGCATGCACAATCTGTTCAGGTTGTCATCGCTGGCATCCATCGAGGGGTATTTCTATAAGCCGCGCATGGACCGCGAGCTCCTGAGCCGCTACTCCAAGGGCGTCATCGCAACCACCGGCTGCGTGAGCGGCGAGATCCAGACCAAACTGCGACTCGGGTTGAAGAAGGAGGCCTACGAGGCCGCCGCCGAGCTACGCGACATCTTTGGCAAAGAGAACTTCTTCGCCGAGATCATGGATCACGGAATTGGCATCGAGCGCCGCACAATGAGCGACCTCATCGAGCTTGCCAAGGACCTTAGCATTCCGCTGCTGGCCACGAACGACCTTCACTACACGCACTCGCACGACTCCGATGTGCACGCTGCTCTGCTCTGCGTGCAGTCGGCGTCCACCCTGCTGGACCCAAACCGGTTCCAGTTTGAGGGCACCGAGTTCTACCTGAAGAGCCCCGCCCAGATGCGCGAGCTCTTCCGCGACTACCCGGAGGCGTGCGACAACACGCTGCTGATTGCCGAGCGCTGCGAGGTATCGTTCGAAAAGCGCGAGCTCATGCCAAAGTTCCCGGTCCCAGAGGGCTACACCGAGGACTCCTGGTTTGAGGCCGAGGTTCTCGCCGGCATGCAGCGTTGCTACAACGGAAACGTTCCCGAGGCGCAGGCCAAGCAGGCCGAGTACGAGATTGACGTCATCAAGAAGATGGGCTTCCCGGGTTACTTCCTGGTGGTTGCCGACTTCATCGCCTGGGCGCGCCAGCAGGGCATTCGCGTTGGGCCGGGTCGCGGTTCGGCCGCGGGTTCCATCGTGGCCTACGCAATGGGCATCACCGAGCTAGATCCGGTGCACCACAGCCTCATCTTCGAGCGCTTCCTGAACCCCGACCGCATCTCGATGCCCGATATCGATGTCGACTTCGACGACCGCCGTCGCCCCGAGGTTATCCGCTACGTCACGCAGAAGTACGGCGCGGACCGAGTGGCTCAGATCGTCACCTTCGGAACCAGCAAGGCCAAGCAGGCCCTCAAGGACGCCGGTCGAGTGCTGGGCATGCCTTACGCCGTGGGCGAGCGCCTCACCAAGGCAATGCCACCGATGGTCCTTGGCCGCGACGTCTCGCTCACCGAGATCGTGGTGAAGCCCGAGTCCAAGGAGGCCGACGAGAAGTCGCGCTACAAGGAGGCGCAGGAGTTCCGAGACATCGTGGCCAGCGATGACGACTCCCGCAAGACGCTCGAACTCGCCATGGGTCTGGAGGGGCTGAAGCGCCAGTGGGGCGTGCACGCGGCCGGCGTGATCATGTCTGCCGAGCCGCTGCTCGACGTTCTGCCAATCATGAAGCGCGAGGACGACGGCGCCATCATCACCCAGTTCGACCAGCCTCCGTGCGAGGAACTGGGCCTACTGAAGATGGACTTCCTTGGGCTTCGCAACCTCACCATCCTCGATGACGCGCTCATCAACATCAAGGCCAACCGCGGCCAGGAGGTGGTGTTGGAAGACCTAGACCTGGACGCCGACAAGGCCACCTACGACCTGCTCTCGCGCGGTGACACCCTAGGCGTGTTCCAGCTCGATGGCGATGCGATGCGCGCCCTGCTTCGAATGCTGAAGCCAACCAACTTTGAGCACATCTCGGCCGTTATTGCGCTGTATCGCCCCGGCCCGATGGGTATGAACTCGCACATCAACTACGCGCAGCGCAAGAACGGGCTGCAGCAAATAGAGCCGATCCATCCGGAGCTATCCGAGCCGCTGGCCGACATCCTTGGCCCAACCTACGGTCTGATCGTTTATCAGGAGCAGGTTATGGCGGTGGCGCAGCGAGTTGCCAACTACACGCTGGGACAGGCGGACCTGCTGCGCCGTGCCATGGGCAAGAAGAAGAAGGAAGAGCTCGACAAGCAGTACGAGGGCTTCTCCGCCGGAATGAAGGCAAACGGCTACTCGGAGGAGGCCGTAAAGGTTCTCTGGGACACGCTGCTGCCGTTCGCCGACTATGCCTTCAACAAGGCTCACTCCGCCGGCTACGGCGTTCTCTCTTACTGGACCGCCTACCTCAA
>JBJTNC010000063.1:0-5517 GCA_046073865.1 Micrococcales bacterium
TGGTCTGCCAGCGCTCAACGCCCTTGGCTATCTTGGGCCCCTCCCAGCGCGACACGCTGCGCTCGGCCTGCCACGGCACTATTGCCATGGCGCCAAGCTCGGTCGCTGCCTGGATTGCCAGCTCATCGCGGTCGCCCTTGGCTAGCGCTTGAACCAGCACAAGGCTCGGTTCGGGGCTTTGCTCCAAGAAAGACTTGCTTACAACCAGGTTCAGAGAAGATCCATCGATGGCCGTTACCTCGCCGATGATTCGGGCTCCGCGACCATCTGATACCTGGATGCCTTCGCCAACTCGAAGCCTGCGAACTGCAACCGCGTGCTTACCCTCGGCCCCATCGAGTGCGAGACTCTGCCCGGGTCTTGCCGCGGCGCAGCCATCGAGGTGAAAAAGCGGAAGCACCATTAGCGGCGCTTATCCTTTCCGAAGAAGCCGGACCTGTGCCGTTTGAGGCCAATCTTTTCGTCAGAGCGAAGTTGGGCCAGCTGGCGGAAAATCTCGCGCTGCTTGGCGTCGATTTTCTGAGGTGTCTGAACCTGAAGCGTCACCAGAAGATCACCTCGTCCCGAACCGCGAAGGTGTGTGACACCCTTGCCTTTGAGGGTAATGACGTCGCCAGTCTGTACGCCGGCCTCAACCGAAACTTCTACGGGTCCGTCGAAGGTCTCGATGGTCGCGTGGCGCCCGAGAACGGCATCGTGGAGCGGAACCTCAAGGGTGCAGGTGAGGTCGTCGCCTCGGCGGCCAAAGATCTCGTCGGACTTTACGAGAACATCAACGTAAAGGTCGCCGTTTGGACCGCCCGCGAAGCCCACCTCACCCTGCTGGGGAAGGTGTAGACGAAGGCCGTCCTCAACTCCGCCAGGAATGTTTAGGTCGAGGTTCCTGCGGGCGCGAACTCGACCCTGTCCGCGGCACTCCACGCAGGGGTCCGGGATGACCTGCCCGTAGCCCTTGCAGACGTTACAGGGCTGGCTGGTGACGATGTTGCCGAGCAGGGATCGAACCTCGCGCTGCACAGAACCCGCTCCGTGGCAGATGTCACAGGTCTTTGGGCTAGTGCCCGGCCTGCAGGTGGTGCCGTTACAGGTGGTGCAAATTACCGCGGTGTCGATCTCAATGGACTTCTCGGCGCCAAATACGGCATCCCTGAGCGAAAGTTCTACGCGAAGCAGCGCGTCCTGACCGCGCTCGGCGCGCGAAAGCGGACCGCGGCTGCCCCCTCCGCCGAAGAAAGTATCGAATATGTCACCGAAGCCAAAGTTTCCGCCCGGGAAGCCACCAAATCCACCCTGGCCACCCATGTCATAGTTTCGGCGCTGGTCCGCATCGCTCAAAACCTCGTAGGCGTGGGTGACCAGCTTGAAGCGCTCCTGCGCATCCTCGGATGGGTTCACATCCGGGTGGAGTTCGCGAGCTAGCTTGCGGTAGGCCTTCTTGATTTCATCAGCCGTGGCGTCTTTAGAAACACCTAGTACGTCGTAGTGGTTGCTCATCTGCCTTATTGCCTATCCAAGATCTTCGAGAGGTAGCGTGCGACTGCGCGCACGTTAGCCATGTTTGCGGAATAGTCCATTCGAGTGGGACCGAGCACACCGATGCGTGCACCGTCCGAAGCCTGATAGCCGGAGACCACAAACGAAGTGCCGAGGAAGGCCTCGTTTGCGTTCTCCCTGCCAATACCAACAGCAACACCATTGCTCTCGGACTGTAGTTCGTTCATGAGTTTGAGCATTACAACCTGCTGCTCCACGGCGTCCAAGAGGCTTGAGAACTCGGAGCCGAACTCGGTTCCGCGGCGCGCTAGGTTAGCGGCTCCGGCAACCAGTAGCTTCTCGCTCCGGTTTGCGTCAACGAGTTCCGAAAGCACGCTGGTGACTGCGCTGGCAAGGGGCCTGAGGTTTGGCGAGAACTGGTCGTCGAAACCAATCACGCGCGATGCCACCTCGGAGAGCGAAACGCCGGCAATCAATACGTTGAGCTTCGCCCTCATTTCCGCGATGGTGGCGGAGTCGATTGCCTGGCCGAGTTCAACAACGTTCTGTTGAATGCGATTAGCGTCGGTTACCAAGATCAACAGGATGCGGGTGTCAGACACCGGAACCATTTCTACTGACCGCACGCTGGCCCTGCCGAGAGTTGGATACTGCACCAGGGCCATCTGATTGGTTAGCTGGGCCAGAAGGCGAACGGTTCTGGAAAGAAGTTCATCGAGGTCACCCACATCGGTGAGGAAGCTCTCTATCGCGGCGCGCTCCCCCACACCCAACGGCTTCACCTCGGCCAGTTTGTCAACAAAGAGCCTGTATCCCCTATCGGTGGGAATTCTTCCGCTGGACGTGTGAGGCTGCGCGATGAGCTGCTCCTCCTCTAGGAGGGCCATGTCGTTGCGAATAGTGGCGGCGGAGACATCGAAGCCGTGGCGTTCCACCAGCGCCTTTGAGCCAACGGGCTCACGGTTGGCTATGTAGTCCTGAACGATTGCGCGCAGAACCTCGGCACTGCGATCCGGAATCATTTTCTACCTCGGTATTTCCATTTAGCACTCTGGTTGCCTGAGTGCCAATTTTAGCCGTTGCCCAGCCTCTAAGCCAGCAACTAACGTAGTAGGCGTGAAACCACCATATCGGCGAGCAGTCTGCCCTGCAGCGTGAGGACAAGCACACCGCGCAGTGCGGCACCCGGTTCCACCAGGCCGTCCGCAATTAGACCCGCCACCAGGCCGGCGTCGAAGGCCTCAGCTTGACGTAAAGTTTCCACCGGAAGGCCATCTCGCATTCGGATGCGAAGCAGAATCTGCTCCTCCAACTGCGACTCCTTGGTCAGCACCTCGCGAGCCATTGCGGGTGATCTACCCTCTGCCAAAGCCTGCGTGTACGGAGCCGGGTGCTTCACGTTCCACCAGCGAACGCCCGCGACGTGACTGTGCGCGCCGGGCCCGTAACCCCACCAGTCCGCGCCGCTCCAGTAGGAGATGTTGTGACGGCTTCGAGCTGATTCACTCTTAGCCCAATTGGAGAGCTCGTACCACTGGAAGCCCGCGGTTTCAAAGGCTTCGCTGGCCATCTCGTACTTCACGGCTTGCTCGTCCTCATCCGGCTGCGGTAGTCGACCGGAATCGATGAGCCTCGCCATCTTGGTGCCTGGCTCCACGATGAGCGAGTACGCGCTGATGTGATCCGTCTCCAATGCAATTGCCGCATCGATGGAGGCGCGCCACTGGCCTATCGTCTCGTTTGGCGCACCGTAAATTAGGTCGACCGAAGTTTGCAAACCCGCTTGCTTGGCCCAGGCAACGACCTGGCTCACGCGCTCCGGATTGTGGGTGCGGTCGAGCGTCGCCAACACGGCGGGAACCGCCGATTGCATGCCGAAAGAGACTCTGGTGAAACCACCGTCTCGGAGAGCAACGAGGTACTCGAGGTCCACGTTGTCAGGATTTGCCTCGGTAGTAATCTCCGCCCCGTCGGCGAGCCCAAACCTGTGGTCAAGGTTCCTTAGGACCCCAACCAGATCCCGCGCCGGAAGCTGCGTGGGAGTGCCGCCCCCGAAAAAGACAGATTCCAGCTTTCTTGAAGGGGCATCCGAGGCGTGCAGCATCGCCGCCGAGAAATCGACCTCGGCGTTGAGTTGGGACGCGAATGTGGCCTGGGAAACACCCCTGAGTTCGCTTGCGGTGTAGGTGTTGAAGTCGCAGTAGCCGCAGCGAACCCTGCAAAAGGGTACGTGAACGTAGGCGTGAAAAGTACGGGCGGGGTCGAAACCGGTGTCCGCTGGGAGAAGACCGTCGTTCGGCGCTGGATCGCCTTCGGGCATCTGGGCCATTATTTGCCCTTCTTGGCGTCCTTCTTCTCTCCATCGGTGGAGAGAGCTGCGATGAAGGCCTCCTGCGGAACCTCTACGCGACCAACCATCTTCATGCGCTTCTTACCCTCTTTTTGCTTCTCGAGGAGCTTGCGCTTTCGGCTGATGTCACCGCCGTAACACTTTGCCAGAACGTCCTTGCGCATTGCGCGGATCGACTCGCGCGCGATGATGCGGCTTCCAACTGCGGCCTGAATCGGAACCTCAAACTGCTGGCGCGGAATCAGTTCACGCAACTTGGTAGTCATCTTCACGCCGTATGCGTACGCGGCATCCTTGTGCACGATGGCGCTGAAAGCGTCCACCTGGTCGCCCTGAAGCAGGATGTCAACTTTGACCAGGTCGCCCTCGGCCAGACCGGCCTCCTCGTAGTCGAGCGAGGCGTAGCCCTGGGTCCGGCTCTTTAGCTGGTCGAAGAAGTCGAAGACAATCTCGGCCAGCGGCAGGCTGTAGCGAAGCTGAACGCGGTCCTCACCGAGGTAAGTCATGTCGAGCATTGTGCCTCGACGACCCTGGCAGAGCTCCATGATGGTGCCGACAAAGTCCTTTGGGGCCAGAATGGTTGCCTTAACCATTGGCTCCAGGACCTTCTTCACCTTGCCAACCGGGAACTCGCTCGGGTTGGTGACGGTGATCTCCTTGTTGTCCTCCATGGTCACCTCGTAAACCACCGATGGGGCGGTGGCGATGAGGTCGAGATTAAACTCACGCTCCAGGCGCTCGGTGACAATCTCGAGGTGCAGGAGGCCCAGGAAGCCACAGCGGAATCCGAAGCCCAGGGCAACCGAAGTCTCTGGTTCGTAAACCAGCGCCGCGTCCGAGAGCTTCAGTTTGTCCAGGGCCTCGCGAAGGTTTGGGTAGTCGGAGCCATCGATTGGATAGATTCCCGAATAAACCATCGGAAGTGGTTCTGAGTAGCCCTTGAGGGCCTCGGTGGCAGGCTTGGCGTTGTGGGTAATGGTGTCGCCAACCTTGGACTGACGCACATCCTTCACACCCGTGATCAGGTAGCCAACCTCGCCAACGCCGAGACCCTTGGTTGGTTCAGGCTCGGGAGACGACACACCAATCTCCAGCAGTTCGTGAACCGCCTTGGTGCTCATCATCTGGATCTTCTCGCGGTTGGAGAGCATTCCGTCTACCATGCGAACGTAGGTGACGACGCCGCGGTACGAGTCGTAGACGGAGTCGAAGATCATGGCGCGGGCAGGCGCGTCTGGGTTTCCCACCGGATGCGGCAGGGTGCGAACCAGGTGGTCCAGCAGGGCCTCAACGCCCATGCCTGTCTTGCCGGAAACCTTGAGGATCGAATCCGGGTCGCAGCCGATGAGCTCTGCGATTTCTTCCGCATACTTCTCGGGTTGCGCCGCCGGGAGATCGATCTTGTTGGGAACCGGGATGATGGTGAGGTCGTTTTCCATCGCGAGGTAGAGGTTTGCCAGCGTCTGGGCCTCGATGCCCTGCGCTGCGTCAACCAGCAGGATTGCCCCCTCACAGGCAGCAAGGGAGCGCGACACCTCGTAGGTGAAGTCAACGTGCCCCGGGGTGTCAATCATGTTCAGCGCGTAGGTCTGGCCGTCTAGCTGCCAAGGCATGCGCACAGCCTGGCTCTTGATGGTGATGCCGCGCTCACGTTCAATGTCCATGCGGTCCAG
>JBJTNC010000064.1:0-3478 GCA_046073865.1 Micrococcales bacterium
CATCGCAGCCTCGACCATCATCGCAGCCCTGGGTTCTGCGTTCCCAGGACTAGTTGGCTAGAAGGTTACAAATAGGTATCACCCCCGCACTTGATGCGCGTACTGTTCTAGGCTAAAGCCACACTTTATTTACTTAGGGGGAAAAGTGGACGAGAACATCGCGCCAAACAACACCAGCCCAGAACCAATCGATGCCGCCGAGGGTGTGGCCGAAACCGATTCCGAGGCACAGCCATCGCAGGGTGCGCCAGCCCAAAACCGCGGGGTTCTTGGCCGAATCGCGGCTCTGAGCAAGCGAACCAAAATAGTTGTTGCCTTGGTGGCAGTTGCGCTTCTCGGTGGGGGCGGCGCCTACGCATACACCGCCTACCAGTCGCCAGACGTGGTGGTTGCAACCGCGCTCGGATCGCTGGCGGCGCAGGCACATCCCAGCGGTGTTGTGGACCTAAAGATTTCCTCGAGCGGCATAAACGCAACCGGTAGTGTCACCTACGCAAACGCCGATGACGCATCGCTGCTTTCCACCAAGCTAGAGGCCACCCTGCTGGCCACCAAGCTCGGGGCCACTCTAAACGTGGTGTCCACCAAGAGTGGCGACACCTACCTAAACCTCGCCGACTTCGATTCGGTGGGCAGCTACCTGGTTCAGTCTGGCTTCCTAAGCGACGCCACCTTCACATCGCTGAAGAAGGTACTCACCGGCAAGTGGGTCAAGGTCTCAAAGGCAGAGCTCGACACCTACACCGCAGCTTCGTCTCAGGGCAATTGCATAAGCAACCTGACCAGCGGTGACCAGAGCAAGTCAATGGCCGCACAGCTTGGAGACGCCCTTCGCGCCAACAACTTTGTAATCGCCAAGAAGGAGTTACCTCAGGACGCCGATGGCAACCGCGTCTTTGAGTTGGGCATTCAGGCGGACAAACTTAAAGGCTTCCTCACCGCGGTTCGCGGCACCAAGTACTGGAGCACCCTGGTCTCCTGCAGCCCCGCCTTCAACATCACCGATGCCGAAATCGCGGGGGTTACCCAGGCCAAGATTGATAAGGCTCTGGCAGATTCCGGAGTGACCGTTACCCTCGCCGCCAATGGTGGAACCCACAACCTGGTTAGCCTCGAGGTGGCCTACCAGAGCACGAACAGCAACGATTCGGCCGACTTCAAGCTATTCCCAACGGGCGACAAGTCGAGCGAGGTAAAGGTTCCAACCGACTCGGTTAGCGTCACGGATCTTGTGATGGCGCTTTCCGGCCTGGGCGCCTAGCGCGCCGCTAGGCCATCGGAGGATTCTGAGTCAAACTGGGCAATAATGGGCTTAGCCCTAAACGGAAAGCGCACAATGCCCGGTTTGATCAGTTTCACCACAGTCTCCACCGATGGCCTCGAGTCATCACCGGTTGCTGAGGCGCTGGCTGGCCTGCGCGCCAACGAGGCCCGTTACTTCAAGAACAAGTACGACATCGACTTCACCACCCGGCCGGCTGCCCATGCACCCGAGCTTGTTGAATACGTGAACCGAGTGCTTGCCGAGCGCGAGATTTCGATTTTCTCCCAGCCGCTTGAGGTGACCGAGATGATGGTGGAAGAATCCATTCGCTGGACTTACGTGTTCTACCAGAGCGGCCTGGCCGTCAACGTGTTGTACGACCTCCAGCCAGGCGGAAAGCGCGCGGTTGGTTTCAAACTCTCGATGGGAATGGAAGTTCCAGAAGAGCTGGCCAGCAATTTCAAGTTCGCCCGCCAGAAGTCAAAGCTTGCCGGCGAAATCCGCGGCAGCTACTTTGTGATCAAGGGCGAGTACTAGCAGCAACTAGCCGCAGGTGGCGTGAATTACGCTCGCGTACTTGCTGGCGTTGTCCCTGGAAAAGATCCCAATGGTAACCACCTCGCCCGGCTGGAAACTGCTCCGAGGGTAGGGCGGGGAAACGTGCGAGTGGAGCTTCTCCAACGTGCTTGCCGAAGGGGAATTCGTGGCGTAGGTCTCCGCACGCACCTCGATGGACCTGCAGTCCTTGACCATCGGTATTACGTGCAGACACCAGGCGGCGTTTGCAACACACGATGGATCGGTCTTGTACTCCGCCTCCTTGAAGAACAGGTAAGAGACGTCTTCCGGGCTTGGGTTTGATGCGTTCGGGTCGAAGTAGGTGTGGGTGTAACCCGCAGCCTCCTGGGCCGGCGTCAGGTGGTAGTCGTAAAAGGCAAGCGCATCGGAAAGGAACGTGCTGTTCTTCAGCCACAGCAGCCCAAATGAAACCAATGCGATAAGAGTGAGGGGGATGAACCTACCCATTGGTGTTGAAACTAGAATCTGGTACCTGCGCCTAAGCGACAGTTTTTCGCCTGGAACCGGTTCTTCTCCGGAGCTAGATGCCGCCCACTTTTCTCTTCCACCCATTCCGCTATGCTATCGGCAAACGCTAAGCCAAACCTTACTTTTTGGTGGCCAATTCTGGCAGTAGCCTAGTGCCATGGCATCCAGCGTCTTCATAGCCTCCGCCGAAGGTCACACGGCAAAGTCTCTCGTGGCGCTTGGAGCAATCAGGGCGCTATCCCAACGATTCACCAGGGTCAACGTATTCCGCACCATTTCCACCGATGCAAATCACTCGGACCCAATCCTGGAGTTGCTGCATCAGGAGGCGGGATCGCTGCTAAACCTGGCTGAGTGCGTTGGCGTGGACTATCAGTTGGTTCACGAAAACCCAGACGCGGCAATCTCGCAGACCATACAGAGGTTCAAGGCGGTCGAGGCCGTATCTGACGCCGTTCTGGTGCTGGGATCCGACTATACGGATGTTTTTAGCCCAGCGGAGTTCAAGTTCAACGCCCGACTCGCCGCAAACCTGGCAACCCCGATGGTTCTGGTTTTCAACGGCCGCGATGTCTACTCCGCTTCCGAGAGCATCGGTCAAGCGGCGCCCAGGAACACCGCCGACCTCGCTTCCATCGCGGAGGTTGTGCGTCAAGAGATTGAGTCAGCCAACACTCACCTTTTGGCGGCGGTTGTGAACCGCGCGGACGAGTCGCAGCTGGAGCCCATCCGGGTGGCCATAGCATCGGTGCTTGGAGAGAGCCTTCCGGTTTGGGCGGTTCCAGAGGACCCCCGTCTGCTGGCTCCCAGAATGTCACAGCTCATGGAGTCGGTTTCCGGCCGACTGGTTTACGGAAAACAGGACCAGCTTCAGGCTGAGGTGATGGCCCTAGTGGTTGCCGCCATGAACGCGGAGCACGTGCTGGAGCGAATTAGCGAAGACGCCGTTGTGGTGGTTCCGTCGGACCGCACCGATGTCCTGCTCTCGCTGCTCATGGCCGACGCATCGTCCACTTTCCCCAAATTAGCCGGTCTGGTGCTCAATGGCGGCTTCAAGATTTCAGAACCAATCGACCGGCTCATCGCGGGTCTTGAACCGAGAGTTCCGGTGGTTGAGACCCTGGGTAACAGTTTCGAGACAACGCTAAAGGTGACCTCCACCCGCGG
>JBJTNC010000065.1:0-3514 GCA_046073865.1 Micrococcales bacterium
CATCGAAGCAGGCTCTCCGGGCCTTTGTGCCCGCTGTCACGCAGCCAATGACTACTGCTCAGCTCGCCAAGGCGGCATCCAAGTATGCGGCAGTTTTGGTCCTCGACCCAACCGCTCAGCAGCCACTCGGTGCGGTCGAGCTGCCACAAGCCGGGTCCGTCGCCATCGTCGTTGGTCCGGAGGGGGGAATCTCGCCGTCGGAACTATCGGTGCTCGAAGCCGCCGGGGCCCTGCGCGTTAGGTTGGGTGCCGAGATTTTGCGCACGTCCACCGCCGGAGTGGCGGCAATCGCGGTTCTGCAATCTCGACTCAGTCGCTGGTAGCGGCAATAAACTTCAATTACGAGAGGCGAGGTTATGGACTGCGTATTTTGCAAGATTGTGGCTGGAGAGATTCCATCCAAGCGCGTGGGCGAGAGCGATCACGCCATTGCCTTCGAGGACATTGCCACCAAGCAGCCCGTGCACATTTTGGTGGTTCCAAAGGAACACCACGCCAACGTTGGCGAACTGGCATTTGCTAACCCCGAGGCCCTGGTTGACCTGGTTCAGCTCGGAGCAAAACTTGCGGCAGAAAACACCGAGGGTGCATTCCGATTCACCTTCAACACCGGCGAAGCGGCGGGTCAAACCGTGTTCCACGCGCACGGGCACATCACTAGCACCCAGCCGAGGCGATAGTTCTTGAGCAGCGATAACTCACAAAAGCCAGTCCGCGGCGACGACTGGCTGCAGCGCCAAGTGGTTCTGCCCGAGTCGCAGCAGGTTCAGCTCTACGGTCCGGAAGACAGGCTGCTTCGGGCGTTGGAACGCGCTGTGCCCACGGTTGAGGTTTTGGCGCGTGGCAATGTGATTCAACTGTCCGGGCCGGTTCAGCAGGTGAAACTGGCCGAGGACCTGGTGTACCAGTTGTCGCACGTTGTGAGTCGTGGTTCCAGCCTGAGCGAAGCTGACCTCGACCGTGCCGTGAAGATGCTCGGCAACGATGCGGGCCAGCGCCCCGCCGATGTGCTCAGCCAGTCGATTCTGTCCTCTAAGGGAAAGAGCATCAGGCCCAAGACCCTGGGCCAGAAGCAGTACGTGGACTCCATCGACGAAAACACCATCGTCTTTGGAATTGGGCCAGCTGGAACCGGTAAAACCTATCTCGCCATGGCCAAGGCTGTTCAGGCTCTCCAGCGCAAGGAAATCAGTCGAATAATCCTCACCCGTCCTGCGGTTGAGGCCGGCGAGCGCCTCGGGTTCCTGCCTGGAACCCTAACCGACAAGATCGATCCCTACCTTCGCCCGCTCTTCGATGCACTGCACGAAATGCTCGACCCCGAATCGGTTCCCAAGCTGGTGGCCTCCGGGACCATCGAGGTTGCCCCGCTGGCTTACATGCGCGGCCGCACCCTGAACGATTCGTTCATCATTTTGGACGAGGCGCAGAACACCACGCCGGAACAGATGAAGATGTTCCTGACCCGACTTGGTTTCAATTCCAAGATGGTGGTCACGGGAGACATCACACAGGTTGACCTCCCGGCCGGTGTCTCGGGGCTCCGGACCGCGGAGCGTATCCTGACGGGTGTTGACGACATGCACTTCGCATATCTCTCGGCATCGGACGTTGTGCGCCACACGCTGGTCTCTAAAATCGTCGAAGCCTACGCGGTAGCAGACGAGGCTGCACAGGCCAAGCGTGAACAAAAGAAGCAAAAGAATCAGGAAGCCTCCAAATGAGCATTGAAATCAGCACCGAGGTTGACTGGCCGGTCGAGGAGAATCGCGTAGTCTCCCTCGCGAAGTACGCCATGGAGCGCATGCGACTTCACCCAAACACCGACCTCTACATTCGCTTCGTGGACCTCAAGACGATGGAGGAGCTCCACGTTATCCACATGGACGAGCCAGGACCCACCGATGTGCTGTCCTTCCCGATGGATGAGCTAGTGCCTGGCGATAACCTGTCCGTGGCCCCCGAGGGAATCTTGGGTGACATTGTTGTCTGCCCTGAGTTTGCCGCCGAGCAGGCCGAAAAGGCTGGACACCCCGCGATGCAGGAGATTCTGCTGCTCATCACGCACGGTATCCTTCACCTACTCGGCTTCGACCACGCGGAGCCCGATGAGGAGCGCGAGATGTTCGCTCTACAAAACCAGATCCTCAAGGATTTCCTCGATTCGGAAGCAGCAGCTTGATCGCTGTAGCCGTCATAATCGCCCTGCTTGCCATTCCGGTGGCAATCGTTGAGTCTGGACTCCGCAGGGCGCTCCAGGCCGATTTAGCCGAGTCCTGGGGGCTCATTCGCATTGTTCTCACGGCGCTGTTCGCTCTCGTGATCGGTCAGCTACTCGAACCGCGCGGCCTCCTCTGGTGGGTAAACATCGTGGTTGCGGTCATCCTGGCACTTCTGATGGTGTTCGTCACGCAGCTGGCGGCCAAGTGGCTTTCCCATCGGCGATTTGGTCAGGCCCTCATGACGTCGCTCGACCCGCTCGTGAGACAGGTCAACCTGGCTTTCACGCCGCTGACCGGCCCGAAGATTGAGGACCACGAGGAGTTCGAGCAGGAACTCATGGACTCGGTGGAGGAATTCACGGAGACTATCGCGCGCGAGATCATGGTGCCGCGAATAGACATCGACACCGTTGAGTCCGATTCGACCATTTCGGACGCAATGAAGGTATTCCTCCGCACCGGCTACTCAAGGCTGCCGGTCACCGGAAAGAACATCGACGACATACTCGGTGTTCTCTACCTGAAGGACGCCGCCAGAATTTCCTTCGAGCGAGCCGAGAGACTCGACCAGCCGGTAACCAGCGCAATGCGCCCCGCAATCTTCGTCCCGGAATTCATCGGCGTGGACGATCTCCTAAAACATCTTCAGGCGGTATCCACTCACATGGCCATGGTCATCGATGAGTACGGCGGCGTTGCCGGTCTTGTGACCATGGAGGACGTCATTGAGGAAATTGTTGGCGAGATCAAGGACGAATACGACCGCGACCTGCCTGACGTCGAGGACCTAGGCGAGCGCAGGTACCTGGTCAATGCGCGCTATTCGCTAGTGGAGCTCGGGGAAATCTTCAACATCGAACTCGAGGAAGAGGACGTTGATAGTGTTGGCGGTCTGGTTGTCAAGGAACTCGGTCGCCTGGCCGTGGTGGGCGATTCAGTGGAGTACAGCGGTCTTCGTCTCACGGTGAAGACAATCGAAAAGCGCAGAAAGCGCGTAACCAGCCTGCTGGTTGAACCAACGGCCAAGCTCAGCGACGTGCAGGCCGGATTTGAGAGTGAAGAGTAAATGACTTTCCGTTCAGGCTTTGTGTCCTTCGTGGGCCGACCAAATGTTGGTAAATCAACGCTCACCAATGCGCTGGTTGGCGAAAAGATCGACATCACTAGTGCCAAACCTCAGACCACGAGGCGCGCCATCCGTGGCATTGTTCACCGCGAGAACGGCCAGTTGATTCTGGTGGATACTCCAGGATTGCATCGTCCCCGCACCCTGCTGGGCGAGCGCCTCAACG
>JBJTNC010000066.1:0-2321 GCA_046073865.1 Micrococcales bacterium
GCTATGGACGCCGGCGAGGCGCACGCCACGAGAGGCGACGTCATGGCCAAGGTCCGCCAGCTGAACGCGGTTCGCAAGCGGCCAAAACTAGACCTCGACCAACCAGTTCGCTGGATTGAACCACTCCCATTTCGTCCAGCATCTCGCGATAGAGCTCGATCACGTGCTGACTCACGTCCAGCTTCATGATCTTTAGCTCGTTTAGGACGTTGGCCTCCAGGCTGGGTGCCGGGTTACCCCGAGGCATGGAATCGGTCAGGTCTATGAAGTCTAGGGTTGGTTGGTCGAGGTCTAGTTTTGGCCGCTTGCGAACCGCGTTCAGCTGGCGGACCTTGGCCATGACGTCGCCTCTCGTGGCGTGCGCCTCGCCGGCGTCCATAGCCTTGGAGATTGCGTTGGAAACCCCCGCAACGCCGTCCAGAGCGCCCACCAGCCCCAGATTCTCCAGGCTGCGCCTGCTCGGCTCTGCGCGCAGGTAGAAATCGCTCAGGTCGCGGTATGGAGCGTTTTTGATTATGCGCTTGACCTCGGTCTGGCTGAGGTTCTGAATCTCGGTTAGCGCTAGTCGCACGGCAAGCGATCCGTCTTCCGTTCGTTCCACCAGGTATTCATCCGTGGAGCGGTTCACGTCCAGCGGCAGGATTTTAACCCCGAGCCGCCTGGCCTCTGCCAGCAGCAGCCGTCGGGGGTACATTCCGGGATCGTGAGTGAACAGGCCCGCGATGAACTCGGTTGGGTAGTGGGTTTTCAGCCAGGCGCTCTGATAGGTGGGCATGGCGAATGCCGCCCCGTGCGCCTTGCAGAAACCGAACGAGCTAAAGCCCTCCAGCGTTCCCCATACCTCGTTGATAACAGCCTGGCTGTAGCCGTTGGCCGCAGCATTGGTCCTAAAGAACTCCTCGATGAGTGGCTTTTTGCGGGGATTCTCCATGGAGCGACGAAGTTCGTCGGCCTTGGCGAGTCCACATTTGGTCATCTTGTTGAAGATGCGCAGAACGTGCTCGTGGAAGATCACCACTCCGTAGGTTTCGCGCAGGATCGGCTCCAGGTCTGGGTGCGGGTACTTTGCCTTGGCAAATCCGTGCCGGCCATCCAGGTACGGGGCAATCATGTTGCCCTTCATGGGCCCGGGCCGGAACAGCGATATCTGAATGGTTAGGTCATTGAACGCCGTGGGTTGGTGCTTGCCCGTGAGCTCGCGCTGCCCGGGGCTCTCAATCTGGAAAATCCCCAGCGTGTTTGTGGTGCGAATTGCCCTGAAGGTCTCGGGGTCGTCGAGTGGTATGGAGTCGAGGTCTATGGGCTTACCGCTCACGCGCTCTATCTCGCGCACCGCGTAGGCCATGCTGCTCTGCATGCGCACGCCGAGGACATCCAGTTTCAAGAGGCCCATCGGATCCATATCGTCTTTGTCGAACTGGCTCATGGGAAGTTCGATTCCGCTCACCTCTACCGGGGTGAGGTTGAGCAGGTTGGCGTTTCCCAGGATTACGCCGCAAGGATGCATTGAGATATGGCGGGGGAGTCTGTCCAGCCGTTCTGTTATGTCAACCAATAGGTTCATGGTGCGGTCTGTTTCGAGGGCCTGTGCCACCTTTGCCAGTTCGGGCTTCTTGCCCGTTGCGGCACGGAAGCTGCCCGCGCTGAACCGCCAGACACTCTTTGCTATCTCGTCGATTTGGTCGTCTTCCAAGCCCAGCGCTAAGCCGCTGTCTCGCACGGCCCCGCGGCCGCGATAGGTGGACTGCATCGAAAGTAGGGTCACTCTGTCTGAGCCGTAGCGCCTGAAGATTGCGCGGTAGATCTCGTGGCGGCGCGCACTCTCCACATCGATGTCGATATCGGGCAGGCTGGTGCGTTCGGTGCTCAGAAAGCGCTCGAACAGGAGGTCGTTCTCTATCGGGTCAACTCCGCTGATTCCCAGGGTGTAGTTCACCAGAGAACCGGCGCCGGATCCGCGCGCGGCGGTGCGAATCTTCATGTCGCGAATCATCTGCGCTACGTCGGCTACGGTGAGGAAGTAGGTTGCAAACTCCAGCTTGTGGATGGTCATCAGCTCCTGAGACAACCTGTGCTGCACCTGCTGCAGCTTGGCCTGCCCAATGTTTGGGTAGCGCCAGTGGATGCCGTCGTGGGCGCGCTGCCAGAGCAGTTCAAACGGGTTTCCATCGATGCCCAGGGCGGCCTTCTCCGGTGTCTTCGGTTTGCCCCAATCGCAGTCCGATAGCGGGTCGAGCCTGCAGCGGTTTGCCAGCGCGGACGTGGTGTCGAGCAGTTTCCTGGCCCGAGAGTAGTCGCGGCAGATTTCCAGCGCCAGCGCC
>JBJTNC010000067.1:0-5862 GCA_046073865.1 Micrococcales bacterium
GGCCGCAGTCTCGCGTCAGCGCGAATACCTGGCGGATGCCTCCGGTGCCGAGATCACGCGTTACCCAGAGGGTCTAGCCAGTGCACTCCAGAAGCTGGGGGAGTACGGCCGCCCAATGTGCAAGCACAGCACATCGATGGCCCACCTCTACATTGCAGACCCAATCAAGCCTGGTTTCGTGGAGCGCGCATTCAGCACCCACCCGCCAATTCCGCAGCGCATCGCGCGCCTGAAGAAGATTGGTGGCGGCTTCTAGAAGTTTGCGCGGACGTAAGCCGCGAGCGGCTACTTCAGTGCCGCGGCAAGCGCCGCACTAAGCGTGCCGGCGGGCTCGATGCGAATGGCGTCGAGCCCCTGCCACTTCTGGGCCAACCTGAGGTTCTTTGCCAGCCCCTGCGCCACCGAGTCGAGCTGCTTAGGCGAAACCCCGGGCTCCGCCCATGCCGCCTGCGAAATCAAAACCGAGTTCTGTCGATCGCTCTTTAGGTCTATTCGCCCCACAACGTTGCGGTTGTGCAGAATGGGCAGGCAGTAGTAGCCGTACTGGCGTTTCTCCTGCGGCACGTAAATCTCAATCTTGTAGTCAAAACCAAACAGGCGCTGGGCGCGGTCTCGGTTCCAGACGGTTGGGTCAAACGGGCTCAGGATGGTGGTTGGGTTAGTGCCAGCCGGCGCTGCATCCAGCTCGCGCGAACCCCGCGCACCAATGAACGCCGCTTCCTTCCAACCCTCAACCTTCACGGGCGTGAGCGTGCCATCTTCAACCAGTTCAGCCATGGCGCGGTTGAACTCGGCCTTCTGGTAGGTGCCCCACTGACGGTGGTAGTCGTTCAAGTCCTTCACCGTGGCAACCGCCAAAACATCGATGGCGCGGGTGAGCAGAATCTTGCGGCTTGTCACGGAGTCTGCGTTCTCCAGGTGATCCAAGACCGACTGCGGTAGCGCCTGCTGCGGCAGCGCGTAGCGCCTCGAGAAATTATCGCGGCCGGCGCTGGTTAGCAGGCCAAACATGAACATGGCCTCGAGGGTTTGCTTCACATCGCTCCAACCCCACCACGAGCCCTTGCGGCGGTTGCGATCGTGATCCAGCTGGCTGACGGTTAGCGGCCCGCGTGCCTCCAGCTCAGCAACAATCCAGTTCTGCAGGTCTTGGTTGGCGTTCAAAAACTGTCGCAGCCGGTTCTTGTTGGTGCTGGCCGCCTCCATTCGCCACTTGTAGAGCGGCAGGTCCTCGGTTGGAATCACCGATGCCTCGTGCGCCCAATACTCAACGAACGGTGAGCGCCCGCCCGCCTCCACGGGGGTGAAGAGGCCGGCAGCTTCCTTCTCGAAAGCCCCGATGCGACTAAACACCGGCATGTAGTGCGCGCGCTCAAACACGTTGACGCTGTCAATCTGCAGCAAACTCAGGTGGCGCACCACGTCCATCGGGGTGGGTTTCTTGGAACCGCCCGCGGCGGTGATGCCGCGCAGGCCCAGGCCCGAAAGCGCCAGCATCTTGGCCTCTGCAGAGCTCAACTGAAGCACGGGTTCTCCCTCGCAACTAAACTTTTAGACAAGACTAGCCGCACGAAAGAGACACCGATGTCCAGTCACGCACCCGTGGTAGCGCCAACCCTGGAGCAGTTCCAGGCCGCACGCGAGGTTGTGGCAGAGATTGCCATCGAGACTCCCGTTCTGCACTCCAACTACCTCTCGGATTTGACGGGCGTTCCCGTGTTCCTGAAGGCCGAGAACCTGCAGCGCACCGGCGCCTACAAGCTTCGCGGAGCCTTCAACCGCATGTCAAAGCTCACCGTTGAAGAGAAGGCTCGCGGGGTTGTTGCGGCCTCCGCCGGTAACCACGCGCAGGGCGTGGCGCTCGCGGCCTCCAAGCTTGGCATCAAGGCCACCATCTTCATGCCAATCGGCGCCAGCCTTCCAAAGGTTCAGGCCACACGCGGCTACGGTGCCGAGGTTGTTCTCACCGGCGCTACCTTCGCCGAGGCCCTCAAGGCCAGCCAGGAGTTCGCCCGCAGTTCGCACGCGGTGTTTATCCCGCCATTCGACAACATCGATGTTGTGACCGGCCAGGGAACCGTGGGGCTTGAGATTCTGGAGCAGGTTCCAGACGTGCAGACCATCCTGGTTGCCATTGGTGGCGGAGGCCTGGCCGCAGGTGTTGCCGTGGCCGCCAAGCTTGAGGCAGCGCGCCTGGGGCGCAAGATCAAGGTGATTGGTGTTCAGAGCGAGCACGCGGCCGCCTATCCTCCAAGCCTCAAGAAGGGCCAAGAGGTTGAGATTCAGACTCAGCCAACCATCGCCGATGGAATTGCGGTGTCCAAGCCAGGGCACATCCCGTTCGAGCTAATTCGCCAGCACATCGACAAGGTGGTTACCGTCACCGAGAACGAGATTGCCAAGGCCATCCTCACCCTGTTGGAGCGCGCGAAGCAGGTGGTTGAGCCAGCGGGTGCAGTTGGAGTTGCCGCCCTGCTCAGTGGCGCCGTGAAACCTAAGGGAACCACGGTTGCCATTCTCTCCGGCGGAAACATAGACCCACTCTTGCTGCAGAAGGTAATCCAGCACGGTCTGGCCGCGTCTGAGCGTTTCATCAACATCTCGGTGATGCTTCCAGACCGTCCGGGTCAGCTGGTGCGCACCGCCGAGGCCATCGCGGCCGCCGGTGCAAACGTGGTTGAGGTGCTGCACACCCGACACGGCAACGCGTTCCAGATCAGCGCGGTTGAGCTTCAGGTTGCGGTTGAGACCGGCGGCCACGAGCACTCGAAGCAGGTAATCAAGGCCCTCAAGGAAGCCGGGCTGAACCCGCGCCTAAATGAGGCCCGCGTAGAGTAACGCTGGCTAGCCAGCGAAAGTGCTGACGGCCAACACCTTTACATCGATGCTCTTGCCGTTTGGCGCGGTGTACTGAACCTCGTCGCCAACCTTCTTGCCCATGATGGCCTGGCCAATCGGGCTGCTGGGGGAGTAAACGGTGAGGCTGGAGCCCTCGGCAATCTCGGCAGAGCCGAGCAAAAACTCGGTCTCACTGCCGCGCAGCAAAACCTTCACCACAACGCCCTGCTCAACCACGCCGTGCGAGGTTGGTGCCTCACCCACGGTTGCGTTGGCCAGGATGTTCTCGATGCGGTCGATTCGGGACTCGATGCGCCCCTGCTCTTCCTTGGCGGCGTGGTAGCCGCCGTTCTCCTTTAGGTCGCCTTCTTCGCGCGCCTCTTGAATCTTCTTGGCAATTTCGTGACGCTCAACGGTGATGAGCTGCTCCAGCTCGTGAGCCAGGCGGTCGTATGCTTCCTGAGTCAGCCAGGTGGTCGGTTGGTTCGACACGATTTTCTCCAGATAAATAAAGCGCCCAGCGGGTGGCTGGGCATTGTGCGCTATCTCGCGCTTCTAGGTAAAAGTTTACTTAATCCAGCACGAATCCACCACGGCACCGGTGGCTGGTTCTACCGCAACAATCTTCAGGCTCTCAACCTGGGTCTGGTTGGCGGTCACCGCAACCTGTCTAGACCCCACCGATGACTGGTTATCGTTGGTGGCGCTAACCTGGCAGACGCCTGCCTTGCCGGTCTGGTTGTCAACAGCGATGGACACCGTCATGACACCGTTGCTGAAGCTGGAGGTGGTCACTGTTCCCGTGATGGTTGCCGGTTTTCCAAATGCCGCCCATACGATGAATCCAACGAGTGCAACCGCGAGTATGCTGCCAACCACGATGGCCAGCCGGCGGTCTGCCCGGCTGCGCCGAGTATTGCCGTAGCGGGCTTCCATGTGGGCGTTGGTCACCCTTTAAGCCTAGGCAACATTAGGCTTGAATCATGCACTTTGTATTGGCGCTTTTGGCGGGAGACCCGCTCAACCCTGACCCAACTCAGTCACCAGACCCATCAAACGTTTTCCACAGTCCTGGCATCGTTGGGTTCCTGGGAACCTTCATCCTTGTTATTGGTGCGGTTGCAATCATTTGGGACATGGTGCGCCGTATTCGCCGCGTCAACTACAAGGCTCAGATTCAGGCGCGCATCGCTGCAGAGAAGGCCGAAATTGAGGCCGCTGCCACTGGTTCTGCCAACGGTGCTGCCGCCGAGTCAGCGTCGGCCGACGAACCCGGTGCGAAGGCTTACGCCACAAAGCCGGCCCGCACCCGCCCTGCCGCTCCCGCCAAGCCAAAGCGCTCAGGCAAGGACAGCTAGGCGCAGCCTCAGCCCGAGCTAACCCGGCACTGCGCCAGCCAGCTACTTGAGCAGCCCCGCCGCGGTTGCCCTGTGCGCCAGCTCGGCCCTGCGATGCGTTCCCAATTTCTTTGACGCGTTCTGAATGTGAAACTTCACGGTGCTCTCCGTGATGAACATGGCAACGGCAATCTGCTTGTTGCTGAGGCCTTTGGAAACCAGTTTGATCACGTCGAGCTCCCTATCGGTTAGGTGCTCGCTGTGGCCGCGAACCGATCCGAGCCCGCGCGCCACCATTGATCCAACTCCCTTGCCAAGCACGGTCTCGCCCTCCTGAACCGCCTTCACGCCCTTGCCCAGTTCGTCGGCACGCACATCGTCTTTGCACAGGTAGCCGGTTACACCTCGGCGCAACGCCTCAACCACAATCATTTCGTTCAGGGTGTTGGCCAACACCAGCACCTTGGTTGCGGGGTAGCGCTCGGTGATGTCTTCGCAAATTCTCAGTCCGCGGGTGGTGTCATCGCCGAGGTCGAGGTCGATTATCAGCACATCGGGGCCATGTTCATCAACGGCGTCCAGCACGGCATCGTAGGTGGTTGCCTCCGCGATTACGGCCATACCGGTGTTGCGTTCCAGGATGCTGCGAATGCCAACGCGGGTGATTACGTTGCGGTCTGCAACAACAATTCGGGTTGAGGCGTTGGGCATTCTCCTGCCCAGCGGCACATCACTTCTACCCTCAGGTTTGGTATCTGCGGCCATGGTTTTGACGATACTCCGAGCCAAACCTAACCACTGGCCATTTGGCTAGGTAGTTACCTAACCGTTAGAAGCGCAAACGGATAGTTGCGTTTGTGGCGTATCGAATCGTTATCGAATGAGGCGTAGTTTTCAGATTGTGCCCGGCGATGAAGCCGGCGGCAAAATCAGAGCTCGGCAAGGACGCCGAGAAGTGAGGAAAAAACAATGGCAGTTTATGCAGCACCGGGTTCAGCAGGCAGCATTGTTGAATTCAGGCCACGATACGATCACTGGATTGGTGGACAGTACGTTGCACCATCTTCCGGACAGTACTTTGAGAACGTAACCCCGGTAACCGGCCGCGTTTTCACCGAGGTAGCCCGCGGTAACGCCGCCGACATCGACAAGGCTCTGGATGCAGCTCACGCCGCCGCCAAGACCTGGAACAAGACCTCGCCAACCGAGCGCGCAAACATGCTCAACAAGATTGCCGACCGCATGGAGGCAAACCTGGAGAAGATTGCGGTTGCCGAGACCTGGGAGAACGGCAAGCCGGTTCGCGAGACCCTGGCGGCCGACATTCCGCTGGCCATCGACCACTTCCGCTACTTTGCCGGCGCAATCCGCGCCCAGGAGGGCTCGCTCGGCGAGCTGAACCACAACACCGTGGCCTACCACTTCCACGAGCCACTGGGTGTAGTTGGTCAGATCATCCCCTGGAACTTCCCAATCCTGATGGCCGTCTGGAAGCTTGCTCCAGCGCTTGCCGCAGGTAACTGCGTTGTTCTCAAGCCTGCCGAGCAGACTCCCGTCAGCATCCTGTACCTAATGGAGCTGATCGCAGACCTGATTCCTGCTGGCGTTGTGAACATCGTGAACGGCTTCGGTGTTGAGGCAGGTAAGCCTCTGGCCTCCAGCCGCCGAATCGCCAAGATTGCCTTCA
>JBJTNC010000068.1:0-2735 GCA_046073865.1 Micrococcales bacterium
TGTACAGGTTGACGCCCCGGTTGCTTGGCAAGCTTTTTGCTGCCGCAATCTTGCAGTGTGAGCCTGCTGCAAGACCTTCTGGAACAGAGCCCAGCCAGGGCGGACCTGGCGCGTGTGGTTGCGCTCGCGCTGGAACCCGGCGTCACAGATGTCCTAGCTAATTCCAACCTGGATTGGTGGCGCGACTCTGGCTCGGGCCTGGAGCCGGTTGAGGGATTCGGCCTGGACATCGAAAGCTACGAGCAGGTCTTGAGGCTGCTGGTAGCTCTCACCGGCAGGACGGTTGACATCGTTTCGCCCATCGCCGACGGCGCAATCACTGCTTCCGAGCTACCGGTCCTAGCCGCTCACGGAGTCTCAAGACTAAGGGTCCACGCGGCCCTTCCTTCCGGAATTTCAGATGCACCGCTACTGAGTATTCGCGTTCATAGAATCGAGGTCCTAACGCTCGAGCAGCTCTGTGAGTCGGGGGTTCTATCTCAACGGCAGCTTGGCAGGCTCAACCACATTTTGGAGCAGCGCGAGAGCTTCGTAATAGTTGGGGGAACTGGTTCCGGAAAGACAACGCTGCTGCGGGCCATGCTCGCGGAGCCGTCGAAGCTTAGAACCGTAGTGGTTGAGGACACCGCCGAGATTTTGCCCATTGACGGGCACGTGGTTGGCCTTCAGGCGCGGCCTGCAAACTCCGAGGGTGCCGGGCGGATTCCGCTGGATCGCCTGCTTCGTGAGAGTCTGCGCATGCGACCGGACCGCATCGTGGTTGGCGAGGTGCGCGGATCGGAGGCCCTCGTGCTGCTGCAGGCAATGACAACCGGCCACGATGGCTCTGCGGCAACTCTTCACGCCAATGCTGGAGAAACCTTATTCTCCAGGCTGCGGTCGGTAATCCCTGTGGCAGACGTGACGGATTCCGCTCTAAGGCTGCTGGCTCGAGACGCCCTGCGCTGGGTGGTCCGGGTTGAACGCACCGAGACCGGACGCCGAGTAACCGAGATTGGCGAGTTCGAATGTTAGCCGGACAGTTGCGCAGCGCGGGGGAATCGCTTTCCCTGGGCGCCGCCACACACCAGGTCCAAAGGTTGGTTCGCTCCCAGCTGGGTTTGGGCCATCGCGAAACCCTAGAGGTATTCGATTACTGCCAGCTGGTTGGCATTCCGCTAGCCCCGGTTCTCGAGGCCCTCGCATCGCAGTTGGATTCCCGGCTTGCCCTGGAGCAGGCTGTAGCCAGAGGCAAGACCGGTTCGCTGATCACGGCAACCATGCTGCGCTGGTTGCCATGGCTGGTTCTTGCCGCCTCGGAGTGGATGGGTCTTCGGCCCCTTGCCTTTCTCTGGGGGAGCGTTCTCGGCAAGAGCCTGCTTGTGATAGCCGTGCTGCTCAGCGTTGCGGCCGCAGTGGTTACGAGGCGGATGGTCCAAAAAGCATCGCGAATGCCCGCCGATTCGGCCGTCTGGTTTCAGGCCGTGGCGCTCGCCGTGCGGGTTGGAGCCAGAGCCGACCTCGCGGTGGATCTGTTACCTGGGTCAGGTGCTGGTGAGACCTGTCGGGCCTGGGTCACCTCGCGACTTCTCGCCGGAACCCCGCTGGCCGCTGGCCTAGAGCAGGAGGCCGCCGCAATGCGGCGAGCCGCGGCCTCGGCCAAGGAAATTGAACTCGCCCAACTGCCGTTTCGCTTGCTAGCGCCGCTGGGCTCGCTACTACTTCCGCAATTCGGCCTGCTGCTGGTGATACCGCTACTCGTAAACGCCGCTCAGCAGGCGTCCCTCGTCACAACCTAGAAAGGCAAACAAATGACAAGAATCCACTCCGACACGGGAGCGGCAACCGCCGAATACATAGTGGCCACCCTGGCAGCCGTCGGCTTCGCCACTCTGCTGCTGGTGATCTTGAAAAGCGACGAGGTCAGAGGCCTGCTGATGGGGTTGGTTCACCAGGCACTCACGGTGAAGCAGTGAAACCCAGCCACCAACTAGACGAGGGCTCGGTCACGGCTGAGTTCGCCATCCTGCTACCGCTGGCGGTTGCACTGCTGGGGGCAGTCATCGCGTTCATCGGGGTGCAGGCCCAGCTTGCCCAAACCTCTCAGGAGATGTCCAGCATCGCCAGAGCCGTGGAGGCTGGGCCGGGGTCTGACGATTGGAAGCGCTTGGCCAAAGAGTTCGACGTTCAAGTTGAGGCACACGAGAGCGGCAACCTGGTGTGCCTCAGCCTCAGAAAGAGCCTGTCAATCCTGGGGCTGGGACAGTTTCCCGTGAACCAGCAAATATGCGCGCTGCCGGTGGGTAGGTGAGGCGCGACGCCGGTTCCGGCTCGGTTCTTGCAATAGCGCTCGTCGGGGCCTCGGCGCTGGCTCTGGTCACGATTGGAACACTGGGGAGGCTTGCCATCGAAAGCATCCGACTGCAGCGCGTGGTTGACCTAGCCGCGATTGCCGCCAACCAAACTCTTCGGGGACTCAACACAGGCTTGCCTTGCCAAAACGCTGAAGCGATTTTTACCTTAAATATGGTGAAAGGTGATAAGTGCCTTATTGTCGGTGATGAAACAAAGGTTGCGGCGCACCTAGCAGTTATGGGTATAGTGCTAGTCGCAACAGCAACTGCCGCGTCAAGTTAGCGGCCTAGTCATTAGGAGACTCGCCCTTGGGTTCAAAATTGGTAATCGTGGAGTCGCCGGCAAAGGCGAAGACGATTTCTAAGTACCTCGGTCCAGGCTATGAAGTTCTGGCATCGGTG
>JBJTNC010000069.1:0-6324 GCA_046073865.1 Micrococcales bacterium
AGTTGAACCACTTTACGGTTCCTTGTGCCATTTGTTGCTCCTGTTGCTGCGAGTGAAACCGGTTTTACCCCGGTTCGGTCGAACAGTAGCCAAACTACTGACGAGCGCAGCTTTGAGGGCAGACGCTTTCCGACTATGTGAAGTCTAGCCAGTTAGCGGGGGTAAGTTTCAACCGTTTACAAGGCGAAAATCCGTTTGGTTATTGGATTGTTACGAAACGAATGATTATTTTGAGCGATTTATTTGTAATCGCTTCCAATAATCACGGTCACCGGATCCGAATAACTGGCCGATTGAACCAACTTATATGCACCAAGTGTTCGTAAAACCGAAGATGCAGCCGATTTTGCGGCCGAATCGGTGTAAAAAACCGTGGTGTAAGCGCTGAGAGCATCCGGTGCCGGCGCCGGAGTGGCAACAGCAGCGCTCCATTTGGGCATCATCGAATAATTCGAGGCAGAAAGCACGTTCCAACCTGCGTCGTAGAGTTTTTGGGCCACCTTGGTTGCCACTCCGGCCTGAGCTGTTGCGTCAATCACGTTCACGCCAATGCCGTTGGAGTTGAACTGCGGGCCTACGTTTGCGTTGTTGCCTAGCCCCTGACCACCCAGGTTATCGGTGAAGGTTGACTGGCCGGAGCTGATCACCAGCACTCCGATCCCCAAACCAGACAGCACTGCGATGGCTGCTGTGTAGCCGGCAAGTGAAGCCAGCCTGTTGCCGAGAGTGCGCTTTGCGCGGTGACGGCCACCGATGGCTGTCAGCGAGTCGAACTCGTCTCTCGGGAACTCTTTGGACATAACTCCTGCTTACATAGATGTGCGGTAAAACGCACTCACTTAATTCTAGGCTCTGGAGGCATCCGTGGAATTCCCAATTAATAAGTCAGACGAACAGTGGCGCAGCGAGCTCAGCGAGTTTGAGTACTACGTGCTTCGCGAGGCCGGTACCGAACGCGCTTATACGGGTGAACTGCTGGAGGAGCACCGGGTGGGCAAGTTCAATTGCAAGGGCTGCGGAGCTTTCTTGTTTGAGAGCGAAACCAAGTTTGATTCGCACTGCGGTTGGCCATCTTTCTATCAACCGCAGGCAGATCACGCGGTTGTGCTTCGCGAGGACAGGTCTCACGGGATGGTTCGGGTAGAAGTTCTCTGCGCCAACTGTGGTGGTCACCTGGGACACGTGTTCGAAGACGCGCCGCAGACCCCAACAGGCGACAGGTTCTGCATCAACTCGGTTTCAATCACTTTCGATCCAGCAGAGTAAAGGCGGGCGGGACTTGAACCCGCGTTGCGCACTTAAGCGCAATGCTAAAAACCCCAAACCAGAACCGAACCCAAAAACAACAAAACCCCAAACCTGAGCGGAAGGTTAGGGGTTTGATAAAGCAGAGCCGCCTAGGGGACTTGAACCCCTAACCTTCCGATGCCAAGTCGGGTGCGCTACCAGTTGCGCCAAGGCGGCATGAACCTTGATGCAGAGGGTTCGGCTTTGATTTTACCTCAATGGGCTGCCGGCCTGGAGCCGAGGCTGGGTTGGCCCCTGTAAGTCCTAGCCGCCATCAGCAATCCCGGCGCTATTCGAGCAGTAACGGCGCCATTTTTAGCGCCAAATCTAACATTTTGTAGGGTTACTACCATATGCCCTAGACCGCAGGGTTAGCACCGCCCTACTATTTGAATATCCGTCGGGGATAAATGACCAATCCAGTAAGGACAGTTTTAAATGAACGCACTCCTCAAGAAGCTCCGCAAGGGCGCAGACAAGGGCTTCACCCTTATCGAACTTCTCATCGTTGTTTCGATCATGGGCGTTCTGGCCGCAATCGTAGTGTTCTCCGTGAACAACGCTCGCCAGACCGCAGTCAACAAGAGCTGCCAGAGCTCGGCAGTTACCGTAGCTCAGGCACTTGACCAGTACAAAGCGAACGCACAGAGCGTTTCCTACCCAACCACCAGCGCAACTGTGGCCGCAAGCACCCTGGTTACCGCCCTGGTTCCTAGCTACCTGAAGTCGCCAATCCCAGCAATCTGGACCGGCGCAGCAGCTACCCTGCCAACCCCAACCACCGCCGACTACTACCTGAAGGTTGACACCTCGGGTACCAACGTTGTAGTCACCGGTTACACCGACTGGTCTAGCACCGCTAACCCAATCTCCGGCTGCAACGGCTAAGTTTTCAGCAACTGAAATACCTGAGGGGATCCACACCGGATTCCCTCAGGTATTTTCACTATCTTGAGCACTGCGATGACTGACTTTCATGCGATTCTGTTAGCTGTACAGGCGCTTTTCGCCGCGCTGTTTGGCCTGGCGTTTGGGTCCTTCGGAACTGTTCTCGCAACCCGGCTTGTGGCGGGAGAGTCCATCGCAGGAGACGGCTCACACTGCCGCAGCTGCGGCGCCCCTCTAACCTGGCGTCAAAACATTCCACTTCTTTCTTGGCTGATTCAGCGCGGCCGCTGCTCCAAGTGTCATACCGCCATCTCGGTTGGCTATCCCCTGTCCGAGGCAGTCACCGCGCTGCTTTTCGTTGTGACGGTTGGACATTCCATCACCCTGGTCACAGTTGCGATGGCAGGTCTCGCGGTTGCCACTGCCCCACTCATTTGGGCCGACCTAAAGACTCACCGCCTACCCAACGGCATAACTTACAGCCTTGCAGCCTGGGGGTTCCTGGCCTCACTTGCCTCTTGGCCCCTTGACGGAATCCCAAACCGTCTAGTGGATTCACTGACCTGGGGAATCGTCCCCGCGGTTGCCATGTTTGCGCTCAACCTAATCTCGCGCGGCGGCATGGGAATGGGTGACGTCAAACTCTCGCTGGGTCTTGGACTAATCCTCACCTTGGATTCGCTGCAGGCCCTCGCAACCGCGTTTGTGGTGGCTTTTGCGGTAGCCGCCGTGGTCTCAATCTTCTCGCTGCTGGGCAAGAAAACTTCGATGAAGTCTGCGCTGCCATTCGGTCCATATCTTCTTCTCGGAGCCTGGGTCTCATACCTGTTGGGACCCACACTTCAGGCTCTAATCACGTCGCCCTGGGCGGTAACCTTTTAACAAGTGAGGTATTAGGCATGGCTTTTCTGTCCCGTCGCTCTGAAAGCGTTCCGGAGAACCCCACGGGGGTTGTCAACAACGCCACTGTGGGCGAAGTTGTCGCACCTATCGACACTCTTCCAGGGATCCAAACCCCTGAGCCTGAGCGCGCACTTGTAGAGCCGCCCGCCACCGGATCAATCACTCTAGACACCGAGGGACCGGTTGCCGAACTCGTGACCGAGGTTCTGGAGAGGTCGGTCCAGGCACGCGCCTCTGACATCCACGTCGAACCCGGTGAAAACCGTCTGATTGTTCGTATTCGCGTGGACGGTGTTCTTGAAGAACTGATGAACCTGCCGGCGTCGCAGGCGGCACCGTTCGTATCGCGTCTGAAGGTTCTAGCCCGCATCAACATCGTTGAGCGCCGCCGCCCCCAGGATGGCCAGTTCACGGTTCAGATCAACAACCGCCCCATCGATGTTCGCCTGGCAACCGTAGCTACCCTCTACGGCGAGAAGGCGGTTATGCGTCTGCTCGACACCAACCGAACCCTGACCACGCTGCAGGGCCTGGGCATGAGCGAGCACCACTACAACCTGTTCCAGAAGATGGTCACCTCCCAGCACGGGCTTGTGATTGCGGCCGGACCTACCGGTTCCGGTAAGACCACCACCCTGCACTCTGCGCTGCAGGAAATTGACTTCAGCAACCTGAACGTTTCCACCATTGAAGACCCCGTGGAATACATCGTTCCGGGTATCAACCACATTCCAGTTGCGGAAGAAATTGGTGTTGGCTTTGCAACCCAGCTTCGCGCACTGCTTCGCCAGGACCCGGACGTAATCCTGGTGGGCGAGACCCGTGACAGCGACACCGCTCGAATCTCGGTGCAGGCGGCTCTTTCGGGTCGTCTCGTTATGACATCGCTGCACGCCACCGATGCGCTGAGCACCATCTACCGTCTATTCCAGATGGAGATCGAGCCATACCTGGTTGCCGCATCTCTCCGTGGCGTGGTTTCACAGCGCCTCATTCGTAAGAACTGCGATGCCTGCTCCGAGGAGTACTACGCGAACGAGTTCGAGAAGATGCAGCTCTTCGGCCAAATGAACTTCAACCTTGTCACCCTGCGACGCGGCGTTGGCTGTCAGGCCTGCCGCGGAACAGGCTACAAAGACCGCCTCGGCATCTACCAGATCTTGGACATCACAGAGGAAATGCGCGAGGTTATCTCAACCCGCCCGGACCCGAGCGCACTCGCGGCGGCGGCTCGACTCCAGGGTTTCAAGTCCCTCGAGGAAGAGGCCTACGCCCAGGTGATCGCGGGCAACACCACCATCGAAGAAGTAAGGCGACTGGTAGTAGCAGATGGCAAGTAAACCACTCTTTTCGCGCGTGCAGCGCGGCGTGACTCCCAACCTCGACTCGGAAACCGAAGTCAAGTGGGTTGTCAGTTATCGCGATGAGTCAGGTAAGAAAAAGTCCCAGCAGGTGTTGGCTACTTCGCGTGCCCGAGCCCGAGGCACCTTCGCAGGCCAGAACGTTGAGATTCTCGGCATCAAGCAGTGGAAGCCCTGGTGGGAGGCCGAGTTTGGCGCCAAGCCAAAGCCAGGCATTCTGCTTCAGGTGACTCGCCAGATGTCATCCTTCACCCAGGCGGGAATTCCAGTTCTAGACGCTCTGCGCCTGCTTGCCGATAGCAGCAAGAGTAAGCCGATGGCGCACGCGCTCTCGGCCATGGTGAATGACATTCGCGACGGCGACACCCTTGCCCAGGCCGCCAAGTACCACCCCACAATCTTCCCCGAGTACTACTGTGCTGTCTTGGAAGCGGCTCAGCGTTCCGGTGACCTTGCGGGAACCTTCGACACGCTATCCAAATACCTGGAGCGAGACCTCGCCGCAACCCGTGCCATCAAATCGGCCATGTACTACCCAATCGTTCTGATGAGCCTGGGCCTAGTTGCTGTAATCATCCTGGCAACCTACGTTCTTCCCAAGTTCCAAACCATCTTCGAGGCGCTGGGCACAGACCTACCAACGCCAACCGTGATCCTCATCTACACAACCAACTTCGTGGCCGCTTTCTGGCCGGTCATCATTGCCGCGATAGTGGGTATCATCGTTGGTTTCAGGGCGTTCCGCGCCAGCCGCCGCGGCCGCTACCTCACTGACCTCTGGCTGCTCAAGATTCCTCTTCTTGGCCCGGTTGTCACACTCATCGCACTGGAGCGCTTCTGCCGAATTCTCTCCAGCCTCACCTCCACCGGTGTACCGCTTACCGAATCGCTCACCATCACAAGCAACGTTTTGGGAAACCAGGCATTCGCAAAAGCGGTTATTTCCACCCGCGATGGCGTGATCTCCGGGCGCGGTCTGACCGAGCCAATGGAAGCATCAAAGATGTTCCCGGCCGAGACCATCCAGATCTTCCGAGTTGGCGAGCACTCGGGTCTGCTTGGTCGCCAGCTTGGTAACGCAGCCGACTACTACGCGGGCGAGGTTGACTACCGCCTGAAGAACATCACTTCCCTCATCGAACCGGTTGTGCTTATCCTCGTGGGTGGCGGAACTGGCTTCGTGGCGGTTGCTCTGGTATCCGCAATGTACGGCATCTTCTCCAACACCGGGCAGTAGTTTCATGATTCGTTTGATGCGGGCGCTCACGGGAAAGCGCACTCGCGATGAGGGCTTCTCCCTCATCGAGGTTGTAATTGCGGCAGTGATTCTTGGTCTAGTTAGCGTTGCTCTGCTCAACGGCTTAAGCACGCTGAACCTGGCCAGCAAGCTACAGAAGACCCCTTCGCAGGAGTACGCCAACCTAGCAACCGCGCAGGTGCTGGTGCAGCGCACGGCGTTCACGGCTTGCTCCACCAACGCCAACCCTTACGCAACCGCACTGAACACGCAGCTAACCGCTCTGAACGTTTCAATCGTCTCGATTAAGGGAATTCCGGCGAACGACACCACCAAGTGGTACACCTGCGGCAGCAGCTGGCCGGTTGACGGTTCGGGTGTGCAAACCGCGGCCCCAACGGTGCTTCAGCAAATCACGCTGCAGGCCAACATCGGCCGCCAGTCCACCAGGACCGTTTTCAAGGCTTCGAGCGGCGCCTACCCGGTTGGCACGGACGGAACCTCGGTGTTCTCGGTCACAACAACCGTCTCCGGCACCCTTGGTAACGTGGTCAACATTCCAAGCGGATGCTCGCCCAGCCTCTGCACGGGTTCCGCAACACTGGGTGCCACCGCTTATCCAGCAACCGCCACCAGCGGCAACATGGT
>JBJTNC010000070.1:0-2247 GCA_046073865.1 Micrococcales bacterium
ATCAACAGGCCCAGCTGCAGCGCGGTATCCTCGGTGAACTCCTCAAAGACCAGTAGCGACTCCTGATGCTTGACCTTCTCGATGTCAGAGTTCAGTTGAGCCTGGATTTCGGGGGAGATTTGTCCTGTCATGAGTCAAGACTAAGTCAAAGGCTAACGGCGCGTTCGATTCCCTCTGCGTACTCGCTCTGATGGGTGATGAAGATGCAGATTCTGTCTGGGTTCTCGGTAGAAATAGCCAGTAGGTCTGCCCAGAGTTGGCCGGCCGTCTCGCCATCCACGTTTGCCGTTGGCTCGTCAAAGATCAGCACCTGGAAGTTGGCAAGAAGGGCGCGGGCCAGCGCAATTCGCTGTGCCTCACCGCCGCTCACGGCAACTCCGCGTTCGCCCAGCTGGGTGTCCAGACCTTCGCGGGCGTGGAAAGTCTCTGCAAGACGCACCCTCTCAAGAACGGCCCACAGGGTTTCATCGGTGGCGTTTGAATCACCGATGACCAGGTTGGCGCGCAGGCTGCCGGCAAAGATGGTTGGGTTTTGTTCCAGGTAGCCGATTCTGGCCCGGATGCTGGACTCCGAGTAGTTGGTCAAGGGCAGACCGTTGACCAGCACTTGCCCGCTGCTTGGATGCAGGAAGCCAGCTAGCGCATAGGCAAGAGTGGTTTTGCCAGCACCGCTGGACCCCTGAACCAGCAGGCGTTCTCCCGCGTTGACCTCAAAGGCTTTGAGGCTGACCGCGGAGCCTTTGGAGCCCGGATAGGAAAGCGTGGCGTCGGTGACCTCCAGGGTCTGGATGTGTTCCAGTTCCGCGCCGGTTTGGTTGGCGGTGGCCTCGGCAGGCACCTCGGCATCCAGTGCCTCGAGAACGCGCTGGGCGCTGGCGCGGTAGCGCTGCCAACTTCCCGTTGCGGCCTGCAGATTGGCCAGCACCTCAAACACCGCGATGGGCACGAGGGCAACCACGGCAAGCCATCGGTGGTCTAGTGAGCCTGCCAGAACCGCATTGGCGCCAAGGTAGGCCGATGCCACAACGGCCAGCGTGGCGAAGGCCGAGTAGATGCTGGTACCAAGGCCCGTGGTGAGGGCGGTGCGGGTGTTAGCGGCAACTATTTGTTTCTGGGCGGAGTGCATCTGCTCTACAGAGTGGATGGCCCAGCCGTAGGCCTGGTGCAGGTCTAGGTTCTCCAGTAGATCTGTGGTGGCGGAGACCATCTGGTTTCTGGCGGATAGGCCAAGCGTTGCGGCCAAGCGATTGCTGCGGGCGGTGGCCGAGACCGCGAGCAGGGTGGCTGCCACGGCAGTGACCGCGAGAATCCACGCGGCGCTTGCCGATGGCGTGAGGATGGCCAGGCCAACAACGGTGAGAACCGTGACCACCAACGACTGCACAACTGGGGTGATGACTCGCAGAGATAGGTTCTGGAGCTCATCAACATCGTGCACAAGGCGATTGGCAAAGTCCGCGCGGTCTATGCCTGCAAGTCCGGCCGGCGCCAGAGGCGCAACCGATTCAAATACTCGCACCCGCAGCTGGCCGAGCATCTGGAACACCGAGCTGTGCAGGGTCAGGCGCTGGGTGTAGCGGAAGAAGGCGCGGCCCAGAGCGAATGCGCGCACGCCAACGATTACCTCGTTCAGGTACAGAATCGGTGGTTGTTCCGCGGCTGCACTGATGAGCCAAGCGCTAAGGGCCAGCAGTGTGACGGCCGAGGTGGCCTCAAGCGCGGCCAGGGATGTGCCCAGCCAGAACCCCCTGCCCCTGGGCAGGCCAAGTGCAATCAACCTACGCGACATCGGTCACCGCCACCGTGTTTACGGCCAGGTCAGCCATATTGACTGGTGTAAACGGCTGGTGCGACACCACGACCACCCGAACGCCCTGGGCCGCAAACCACGCCGCGGACTCCGCCACCACGGCGGCGCGTCCCGAGTCCAGGGCTGAAAGGGGTTCGTCCAGTAGCAGCCACTCGGTCTGCCGAGTGATGGCCCGATAGAACGCTCGCGCTAGAGTCACTCGCTGCGCCTGCCCACCGCTCAGGCCCGTGGACCCGCTGGAAACCTCGTGATCCAGCGCCACGTCATCCAGCGCCGCAAGTTCAACGGCCTTGGCTAGCGCAGCGGAATCGTGCACACCCACTGGCCCCACGATGTTGCCCAAAATCGTTCCGGGAACCAGCGCCACCCGCTGTGGCAACCAGGTGACGGCATCGGCGCCAAGTTGCCCGCGCATGCGGTTGATGAGCGTGGTCTTG
>JBJTNC010000071.1:0-4047 GCA_046073865.1 Micrococcales bacterium
CGCTGACCACGTACTCTGGCAGGATTGTGACAACCGCCAGCAGGCCCACGGCCAGTCCACCGGCTAGATCGAGCTCAGCGGCCTCTCCGGCCCATCCCAGCATGAACGCCGCTGCAACGATTGCCACACCGCAGAGTGCGGCCGCAGGAACCGGCTCAACGTGCACCGCGTGGAGCGAAACGAGAACGCCCGGGACGGCAAAGACAGTGCAGAGGATGAACGGGAAAAACAGACGGAACCAGTAGCTGGCGTCGCGTTGGATGGCTTGCAAAGTCACTCCTACTTAAGCGGACTACCAGTCTATTTTGCCCGCCGCGCGGAGGCGAATTTGCTTAGTCGGCCGCCTCGGTGGCTGGAATCATCACGTACTTGGTCTCCAGGTACTCTTCGATGCCCTCGAGGCCACCCTCGCGGCCCATGCCCGACTCCTTGACGCCACCGAATGGGGCGGCGGCATTGGAAACCAGTCCGGAGTTGAGGCCGGTCATGCCGGTGTCGAGCGACTCAACGAGGCGCATGCCGCGCTTGAAGTCCTCAGTGAACGCGTAGGAGACTAGGCCGAATTCGGTGTCGTTTGCCAGGCTAACGGCCTCGGACTCGGTCTTGAACCTAACCACCGGGGCGATTGGGCCAAAGATCTCTTCGCGCAGAATGGTGCTTCCAGGGCGCACGTTTGCCAAAACGGTTGGCTTGAAGAAGTAGCCGTCACCGGAGCCGGACTCGCCACCGGTAACAACGTCGCCACCCTCTTTGACGGTTGCGTCAACCAGGCGCTGCATGTTTTCGCGCGCTTTCTCGTTGATGACAGGACCCATGGTGGTTCCGGCATCGATACCGCGACCCAGGGTGAGGGCCTCCATCTTGGCGGCAAGCTTGGTTGCGAACTCGTCGGCTACGCTCTCCTGCACAATGAAGCGGTTGGCAGCGGTGCAGGCCTGGCCGATGTTGCGAAGCTTTGCCAGCATTGCGCCTTCAACGGCTGCGTCCAGGTTTGCATCCTCGAAGACTAGGAACGGCGCGTTTCCGCCCAACTCCATTGAGGTACGGAGAATGCGGTCGGCACTCTGCTTCAGCAGCACACGACCAACCTGCGTGCTGCCAGTGAAGGTGATCTTGCGCAGGCGGGAGTCAGCGATGATTGGCCCGGAGGTTGCCGAGGAAGTGCTGGTGGTGATCACGTTCACAACGCCAGCTGGCAGCCCGGCTTCCTCGAGTGTCTTCACGAAGAGCAGCGTGGTCAGCGGGGTTAGCTCGGCCGGCTTCACAACCATGGTGCATCCGGCAGCGAGCGCTGGACCAATCTTGCGAGTGGCCATGGCAAGCGGGAAGTTCCAGGGGGTGATTGCGAATGCGGGACCCACGGGACGCTTGGTAACCAGCATTCGACCGTGGCCCTCTGGCAGTGAACCGAAACGACCCGAGATGCGCACGGCTTCCTCGCTGAACCAGCGGACGAACTCGTTTCCGTAGGTCACCTCGCCGCGGGCCTCGGCCAGGGGCTTACCCATTTCCAGGGAGATGAGCATGGCAAACTCTTCGCTGCGCTCACGGACAAGCTCGAAGGCTCGGCGTAGAATCTCGCCGCGGGCACGAGGCGAAGTCTTTGCCCAAGCCTCTTGAGCTGCATCGGCCGCCGCGAGTGCGGCCAGCCCGTCCTCAGCGTTTGCGTTGGCGATCTCAAGAAGTGTCTTGCCCGTGGCCGGGTCTTCCACCTTGATCTGGTGGTCCCCGTGACCCTGCACCCACTGGCCGTTGATGTAGAGGGACGTTGGGACTTTGGCCAGTACTTCTTGCTCGGTAGGCATCGTTGCTCACTTCCAGAGATGGGGTGCTTTAAATCTATCTAAAAAGGGTGTCGTTCGCACCCGAACAAACTGAACCACCGCCGGCTAAGGAGCCTTCCGGGATGGCCAAAAAACTGGCGGGAGAACCTGATTGCTCTGCGGTACCAGTCAGCCAGCCAACCTAGTTGGTAGGTGCCGGCGTTGGGGTAAGGACCGTGATTGGGGCCAGGTTAGCGCCGCAGCGATAGATTCCGGTCACAAGGTTGTCGATCGCCTGCTTGGCGTTGTCCTGAACCTTTGGACCCAGCGCGTAGACAGCGAACAGAAGGTTGCTTCCGTCCTTTGCGTTGGTGTATCCAACCAGGGTGTAGCCGTGGTTGATCCAGCCTGTCTTGGCAAACACGTGTCCGTCAGCATCAACGTTGCTGCCAGAGAACCTGGTCTTTAGAGAACCGGTCTCGCCCGCAACCGGAAGCGACTGCTTGAGGATGGTTAGGTTTCCCGTTCCCAGGTAAATCTGCTTCATAAGCTTCACCATGAAAGCCGGCGAGACAGCGTTTGCGGTGGATTCTCCGGAACCATCCATCACGGTGATGCCGGTGGTGTCCAGCTGAAGTGTGCTGGTTAGCGCCTGCTTGAACGTGGTGTCGAGCGAGGCGAATGATCCGTCCTGGCCAAGGTCAAGCGAGACAATTCGGGCGAGAGACTCCGCCATGGTGTTGTCGCTCACCGACAGCATGTAGTTGATCCAGTTGCTCAGTGGCTGGCTCTGAACAGCTGCGATCTGACCGGCGTTGGTAGGCAACTTGCCAACCTCGACGGTTGCGCCAGCCGCGTTTGCACCGATGGCCTGCTGCAGCCAGGTGCCGGCTCGCAGTTCTGGCGTGGAACTTCTTGGAGAAGTCTGTTTCTGAGGATTGTTGCGGTCTCCGTCAACCTGGAGGGCGCTGGTGAGGCTCTGGTAGCCGTTGGTGCGCTCCGATGGGTCCACGCCAGCCAACCACTGAGGGCCGGTGAACAGCGAACCATCGACCACAATCTTGGTGACTGGGGTGGTTCCAACGGCTCGGTTGATGGCAAGCGCCAGGTCGTTGAGCTTCGGCGCGCTCGGGTACACGCTCTGCTGACCTGGGGCGGTCCTGCTGAGAGTGACGTCGCCCGCACCCACAAAGTAGATGGTTCCCTTGTCGGTTGGGTCCTGGTAAACGCGAGTTGTGATTCGGTAGTTGGGTCCCAGCACCTGCAGCGCTGCGGCTGCCGTGAGTAGCTTCATGGTGCTTGCAGTGGCGGAAGCCTGATCGCCGTTGTAGTCAATCAGAGTCTGGTCGTTTGCCTCGTTCACAACCATCAGCTGAAGGTTGCCGAGCCTGCTGTCGTTGGCAAGATCCTGCACCGAGCAGGCGGCAACCGTAGGGGTGACCGATGGTGATTGGCTGGTGGACTGGCTTGCACTCGAGCTAGGCGCTGGGCCTGCCGACCCTGAAATGGAGAATCCGGCAATCACGAGGCCGAGCACCACCACGCCGATGCCGCCGCCTATGGCGACCTCTTTCAAATAGGCAAAGCGCGGCTTCTCGGACATAAACTCCAGCTTCCAAGCGTGAATGTTGCAGTGCCAAAAGTTTACCTAGGCAAGGCTGACCTTTGCAGATTTACCCTCAACCAAAAGGTGATTCAGAGATTTCTCGAGGCACGGTTAGGTAGGTTTGAACCATGAAGCGCATCTTCTCCGCGGCTAGCCTGCTGGCCGCCAGCCTCAGTCTTATCGCCTCCCCCGCACTTGCACACGATGAAGTTGTTGGCACCAGCCCAACGGCCGGACAAACGGTAACTGCCGGACTTGTGAACGTTGAAGTTACCTTCAACGAGGACCTGATGCAAACCACAGACGGCACGGGCCTGGCGGTTCAGGTAACAGACCCCTCTGGAGCCAAGCTAGAGGGTTGCCCAATGGGCACAGGCCCAACCCTTTCGGCTGAGTTCAACCTCAACCAGTCCGGGACCTACCAGGTTGACTGGCGCTCCGTCAGCAACGATGGCCACCCAAACGAGGGAACCTTCAGTTTTGACGTTGACGCTAGTGCTGCCACGAGCACGGAAAACTCAGCCGTCTGCGCCATGACCATGAGCACCGAGGGCACCAAGGTTGCAATTGTGGGCAAGCCGCAAAATCAGTTCCTGACCAACCTGCCATTCCTTGTGGTTGGTCTGCTGCTCGTTGTCGCAGGCGCCGCTGCGGGCCCCTTAACGCGAAAACTGCGCG
>JBJTNC010000072.1:0-4394 GCA_046073865.1 Micrococcales bacterium
TGGCCCACAACCAGAACAAGGTTGATGTCACCGTGAAGCTTCCTGCAACAGGTACCTGGAACATCCTGGTGAAGGGCGCTAAGGCCGGAGTCAAGTCGCTCGGCAAGGTCAAGGGCAAGACCGCGGTTGTGCCTGCCTACAGCACCCTGGTGCTAACCAAGTAGCGTCAATCTGACAGGTGGTCGGCGTCCCAGACGGGGCGACCGGCCACCGTCACTTTAAGCACCCGTATATCTTGGAGTTTGTCAAGGTCGCAGGTGGTTGGGTTTTCGCTGAGAATGACTTCGTCCGCGCCAATAAGCTGCTCGTGGCCAAGTTGCTCGGCGACTGCCGTGGAATGTGCCGTCATGGCCTCTTGGCGGCTTAGTGCCGAATCGGGGTTGTGGTGCAGGTGCGAAGCTCCCGCGATGGCCATCAGGGGGTCCGGCGGACTCACCGGCCAGTCCGAACCAAAACTCAGGCGAACGCCGGCATCCAGAATGCTCCGAAGCGGATAAAGCGTGGCAACTTTCGGCTGGTTGAGCACGCGTGCCGCTTCCGAAATCGATTCAACGTCGGCGGCCCAGGCCGGCTGCGCGCAGACTATTACGCCCATTTGCTTTGCCATCAGTAGATCGCCTGGCTTCGCGATGTCTGCGTGTGCGATTACTACTCGTCTGTCAACCGGTCCGTTCCAAATCTCTAGGTGCTCAGCAACCCGTAGCGCCTGCGAAAAGGCCTCATCGCCCACGCAGTGGAAGTGGAGTTGAAATCCCGCTGAATCGGCTTCCAGGGCCATTTTGAGCAGCTCGGGCTCGTCCCAGATGCCGTTAGCTCTCGGGTTTGGGCAAGAATGTTCCGAGACCCAGGCCGTCTGGCTGCCAAAGACACCATCCAGGAAAACCTTGACGGTGTTAGCCGTGAGGAGTTCGTTGCCTATGGAGCGTGTGTCGGAGCGCAGTCCGCGCGCGAATCTAAGGCACGCAGCCCAGCTGCCAGGGTCGATTCTGGTAGCCAGGTTGAATCTCAGGTTGAGCTTCTCGGTTGCGGCAGCCTGCAGGTAGACAGTTTCCATTCCAGGGTCAATCCATGCATCCTGAACAGCGACAATGCCGTTGGCAAGAAGCCGGTTCTGTGCTCGCCTCAGGGCCTCCATGTCCGATTCGAGACTCGGTTTGGGCTGGTGCTCGTAAATCAGGCTCATGGCGTCCCACTCTCGCACCACGCCCGTAGGTTTGCCGCTGGGATCTAAATCGAACGATGCGTTTCGCAGCACTGGAGCCGAGTCCTCGAGATCTGCAACTCGCAGCGCCGCGCTGTTTACCCAGATAGCGTGGTGATCAACCCTGTGAACCACGATGGGTATGACTCTGGAAACCTCATCCAGTAGCTTGGCGCTCAAGCCTGGGGTTTCAATTTCGGGGGAGTAGCTGCCGCAGTCAAGCCAACGGCAATCCGGGTTCTGTGCCAGCCAGTTGCGCAGCGTCTCCACGATCTGGTGAGCCGTGAGGCCGGCCGCCAAAACCGGGCCATCAGACTCCCGGGCGGCAAAGAGCGGGTGGCAGTGACCATCTCGGAAGCCCGTGAAACTGAACACTATGCTCGGTCGCGTTCCCGAAGGTAGCAGCCCGCGCAGAGTGATTCGTAGCTTGTGTCAACGCCATCGATGGCAACCTGCGAGCCCACGAACACGAATCGTCCGTTGTCAAGACGCGCATTGAAAAGCGCCTTTCGACCGCAGCGACAAACCGTCTTCAATTCCTCGATGCTGTGGGCGAGTTCGAATAGGCGCATGGAACCTGGGAACGCCTTGGTTAGGAAGTCGGTGCGGATTCCGTATGCGAGCACCGGAACACCGTCTCGCACGGCAATGTCCAGCGCCTGGTCAATTTGCTCAGGAGTAAAGAACTGGCTCTCGTCCAGCAGGAGGCAGGCAACATCGAGGCCGGTCTGCGCAAGTTTGCCGGAGCGGTGCTTGGCGAATACCTCGCGCAGGTTGTCTTCTGGCCCAACCAGAAAGTCCACCTCGCGTGTCATTCCAAGGCGGCTAACGATGGTGCGGCCACCCTTTACATCGATGTTGGGTTTGGCAAGCAAAACGGCCTGGGACCGCTCCTCGTAGTTGTAGGCAACCTGCAGCAGTGCCGTGCTCTTGCCAGAGTTCATTGCGCCGTAACGGAAGTAAAGTTTGCTCATTAGAAAACCAGCCTACTGGCAAACTTCGATGCTCTATTGACAGACGGACGACCCCTGCATAACCTTATGGTCTGCTCTGTCTGGACCTTGGGGAAGATGTTCCAGATGGGAGAAAGTATGGGCCAAGTTTTCACAGGCTCTGTCTTGTTGCACTCGGTTCCGCGCGGGCTGCTGAGACCAGTATTGACATCCATTTCAAGGCAGCTTGGGTACGAGCCCGACATTGACTGGCAGGTGCAGCCTGAATCACCCGGTGGCTACCGGGCAGAGGTTGAGTGGTCATCCGCACCCGAAGCCGGTGCGGCGGTCAGTTCTGCACTGGCGGGTTGGAAAGAAGTGTGGTTTGAGGTTGTCCAACCTCCCCAGCACGGCGTTTCTGGATCGCGTTGGCTATTTGTTCCCGGCCTTGGCCTGAGGCATCGCCACATCGATGAATTCGGCAACTACACGGTGGGGGAGCAGGAACTCCTGAGCGTGCTCAACTCGCAATCGCCAGGCGCGTTTGCAACACGCCGAGAATTGCAAAACCTGCTGGCTCATCGATGGGAACTTGCACTCGAGCCCTTGCGGGCCTGCGGTGCGGATTCCCCGGCGGAGTTGCGATTCCGCACGGGTTGATGAATCAGCAGGCTTGCTTTACTTCTGGTAGCTGCGGAAGATCACAACTGCATTGTGTCCGCCAAAGCCAAACGAGTTGCTCATGGCCACAATCTCCCCATCGCCGAGCGGACGCGGTTCTGTAACCACGTCAACCGGAATCTCTGGATCCTGGTTGTCAACGTTGATTGTCGGTGGAGCCACTCGATTCTGGATTGCCAGCACGGTGAAGATGGCCTCAATTGCGCCAGCGCCACCCAGCAGGTGTCCGGTGGAAGACTTTGTCGCAGACACCGGGATGCTTTCAAGGGAGTCGCCGAATACCCGCTTGAGGGCGTTGTACTCCGCGATGTCGCCAACCGGGGTGCTCGTTGCGTGAGCGTTGATGTGGTTGATGTCCGAGGCCTTGAGACCACCGTGCTCAAGCGCGCGAATCACCGCACGAGCCGCACCGGTACCCTCTGGGTCCGGAGCGGTTATGTGGTGCGCGTCACTTGTGACCGCACCGCTTACCAGCTCGGCGTAAATCTTGGCACCGCGTGCAAGTGCGTGCTCCTCGGTCTCTAGGACCAGTGCGCCGGCGCCTTCACCCATCACAAATCCATCGCGGTCGGTGTCGTAAGGACGGCTTGCCGCAGCAGGGTTGTCGTTTCTACGCGAAAGAGCATGCATCGATGCGAAGGCTGCCAGTGGAAGTGGGTGAATAGCCGCCTCAGAGCCACCAGCAACAACCACATCAACTTCGCCGGAGCGCAGTCTTTCGATGGCGTTGGCTAGTGCTTCGGTGCTAGACGCGCAGGCCGATACAGCGGTTCTCACACCGCCGCGTGCGGCAATGTCCATGCCAATTGCAACGGCAGGGCCGTTTGGCATGAGCATGGGAACGGTCATTGGGAGAACGCGGCGTGGGCCCTTCTCCTTGAGGGTGTCGAACGCATCCAGGAGGGTCCAGACTCCACCGATACCGGTTGAGTACTCTACGGCGAGGCGCTCGGGGGCAACTTCCGGTGCTCCCGCGTCCTTCCAGGCCTCGCGCCCTGCAATCAAGGCGAACTGACTTGATGGATCGAGGCGCTTGCACTCCTGAGGAGTGAGGATCTCGGATGCCTTTACCTTTGCCTGACCAGCGAAGGTGACGGGAATCTCGTAACGGGCCACCCATTCCTGCTCGAGAGTAGAAATGCCGGATTCACCGGCGAGCAGGGCCTTCCAGGTGGACTCGACATCGCCACCGAGCGGAGTGGTAGCTCCGAGCCCGGTGACGACAATCTTGCCAGCCAAGGTGTATTAGCCCTGTGCCGAAACGATGAAGTTAACTGCGTCACCAACGGTGATTAGGTTCTTTACTTCTTCGTCAGGAATCTTTACGCCGAACTTGTCTTCTGCGTTTACAACGATGGTCATCATCGAGATCGAGTCGATGTCTAGGTCGTCGGTGAACGACTTCTCTAGCTGTACCGATTCGGTTGCGATACCGGTCTCGTCGTTAACGATCTCTGCTAGACCTGCAAGTACTTCTGCCTGCGAAAATGCCATTGGTTTCTCCTTGATAGATGGTTGAGGAACTGTTTTTAAGTTTAGGGGAGGACTATTACCTGAGCGCCGAAGGCGAGGCCCGCGCC
>JBJTNC010000073.1:0-2786 GCA_046073865.1 Micrococcales bacterium
AGGCCATCGGTGATGTCAACCAACGCACGCAGCGAGTGCGTGAGTGGCAGCCAGTCACTTATGGCGTGAAGCGCATCCGGCATCTGATCCAGCGGCACGAAGAGACCACCGAGGATGATCTGCGGGAAGATGAACGCCGGCATGAACTGGATCACCTGAAATTCCGTCTGTGCAAAGGCCGAGGCGAGAAGACCGAGCGACATTCCACAGAGTGCATTGACAACGGCCGCCGCGTAGAGCAGCCAGACGCTGTCCTGAGTGCTGAATCCGCAGACGTAAATGGCAAATCCGAGGGTGATGCCCGTCTGCACCAGGGCCATTGCCGCGAATGCGAGCGCGTACCCACCGATGAACTCTCCCCTTCGCATCGGCGTGGTGAGGAACCGCTCCAGGGTGCCGCTCCTTCTCTCCTTGAGAGTGGTGATGCTGGCCGCCAGGAACATGACCACGAATGGGAAAAGGCCAACGAGGCGACCGCCCACCTTGTCGAAAACCGTGGCGTTGTTGAACATCCAGGAAAAGAGCCCAACCAGCAGCGAGGGCACCACGAACATGAGTGCAACCGTGCGCTTGTCGCCCCGGATTGTAAGGAGCACTCGATGGGTTACCGCCAGGGTGCGCTTCAGGCTGTTCATCATGCCACCTGCTTCTTTGCCAGAGCCAGAAATGCGTTCTCCGCGGATGTGCTGCCGGTTGCCAGCAGGATGTTGGCGAGGGTGTCGTTGGCAATAACCCGGCCATCGCGAACAAATATGAGTCGGTCGCAGCGCTCCGCTTCATCCATTACGTGGCTTGAAACCAGTAGGGTTTTACCGGCATCGGCAAGCTGCCTGAAGATGGCCCAGATTTCAGCACGCAGCACGGGGTCTAGGCCCACGGTTGGCTCGTCGAGGATGAGGAGTTCCGGCGAACCGAGCATGGCGATGGCGAGCGAGACTCGGTTGCGCTGGCCACCCGACAGGCTTCCAACCTTTTGGGTGGCGAACTCGGTGAGGCCAACCTCCCCCAGGACGGCATCGATGCGGGTCGCCGGTGCGCCGAGCATGGTGCGGGCAAACTCCAGATTCTGACGCACATTTAGGTCATCGAACACCGATGAGGCCTGGGTTGAGTACGCCACTCTTGTGGCAAGCGCGGGCGAACCCGCGGGAAGGCCCAGCACCGTGACTGCGCCTGAAACCTTGGATTGGACGCCGACAAGCGCCCGCATAATGGTTGATTTGCCCGCGCCACTCGGCCCGAGCAATCCGATTATCTGCCCCGCAGGAAGTGTCAGGTTAACGTCCCTGAGAACCATGGACCTGCCACGTGTCACGCTAACGTCCTGGAATGCGGCAACATCGCTCATGGGCACAGACTAGCCCAACTGTGGAGTAATTTGTAAAGCGGAGGTTCACTTATGCCGGAGCAGAAGAATGCGCGTTCGCCCCTTGGGCAGAACCGCGAAAACCTGCGCCAGCACAACCTCAGCGTGGTGCTCCACCTTCTCCACGAGGAGGGCTCGGTACCCCGCTCTCACCTGACGTGGGCAACCGGCCTTAACCGAAGCACAATCTCAGACCTAGTTGGCGAACTGGTTGAGCTTGGACTAGCAAAAGAGGCCGAGGCACAGGTTCAGGGTGGCGTCGGTCGCCCATCGCTGACGGTGGAGGCCTCTAAGAATGTGGTTGCATTCACGGTAAACCCGGCAGCAGACGCCACCACGGTTGGCGTGGTTTCTTTCGATGGCCAGCTCATCAAGCGAGTTCGCTACAAGACCGCCCAGCGGCCAGACCCGCAGTCGGCAGCCAGCATCGCGGCAAAACTCATCGCCGATCTGCGCACGGAACTAGACCCAGATGTGCTGATTGCCGGCATCGGTGTTGCGGTTCCAGGCCAAATTCGCGTCCAGGACGGAGTGGTGCGAACCTCCCCCCACCTGGGTTGGGTTGAGGCTCCATTTGCAACCCTGCTCTCGCAGCTAGCAAACCTGCCCGTATTCGTTGACAACGATGCAACCAACGCCTGCGTTGCAGAGCGACTATTTGGCGCCGGCAAGGGATTCTCCAACGCGGTATTCCTGTTCGCCAGCTCGGGTGGCATTGGCGGAGGCATCATCGCCGATGACAGGCTGCTGCGTGGAACCTCCGGGTACGCCGGCGAACTGGGACACATCCAGGTTTCGCAGTCGAAAGAAACCGACTACTCCGGCTTTAGCGGAACCCTCGAGGCGCTGGTCAAGCGCGAGGATCTGCTCTACGCCTTCCACCTGGACAACGCCACCGATGAGGAGCTCGACACCCTCATATCCACCGCAACCGCGGCGCGCACTGTGAAGCTGATCAACGCTCAGCTGGAGAATCTGGGCCGCGGAATTGCCCAGATTGCAACGATATTCAACCCGCAGACCGTGATCATCAGTGGGTTCCTACGCTCCATTTTCAACTTCAACCATGAGCGCCTGCTGAGCGCCATCCGAAGCAACTCCATGTCATCGGTGAACGAGGCCCTCGTGGTGAAGGCCGGCGAACTCGGAACATCCGCCGTTTTGATTGGAGCGGCGGAGCTGGCGTTCCAGGGCGTCCTGGACAGCCCAGCCGGAACCAGACTCACGGTAAATCGCCGCTAACGGTTTGATATCCTTATTCCCATGACAAAGCGCAACCGCCCATGGGGATATCAGGAAGTCTTCGAGGGGCCAACCCCGGACTGGCAGCTCGGCGAAGACACCATTGCGGTGCGTGCGGGCCTGGCAAGAAGCGGGTTCGGCGAGACCAGCGAGGCACTCTACCTGAACTCCGGATTCA
>JBJTNC010000074.1:0-3069 GCA_046073865.1 Micrococcales bacterium
TGGCGAGGTTGAGCGTGGACTTTCCATGGTTGACGGCGTTGTGCTGTTGGTTGACGCCTCCGAAGGCCCACTGCCACAGACCCGCTTCGTTCTCCGCAAGGCACTAGAGGCCAAGCTTCCGGTGATCCTCTTGGTAAACAAGACTGACCGCCCGGATGCCCGCATCGATGAGGTTGTTGAGGAGAGCCACGACCTGCTGCTGGGCCTTGCCTCCGACCTAGCCGATGACGTGCCCGACCTAGACATCGACGCCATCCTTGAGCTTCCTGTTATTTACGCTTCCGGTCGCGCGGGTCGCGCCAGCCTCAACAAGCCTGCCGACGGTACGCTGCCAGACTCCGAGAACCTCGAGCCACTGTTCGAGGCAATCCTCAAGCACATCCCGGCCCCAACCTACGATGACACCCACCCGCTTCAGGCTCACGTGACCAACCTGGACGCATCGCCGTTCCTTGGCCGTCTTGCACTGCTGCGTATCTTCAACGGAACCATCCGCAAGGGTCAGCAGGTTGCCTGGGTTCGCCAGGATGGCACCACCAAGAACGTGAAGATCACCGAGCTCCTCGCCACCAAGGCGCTGGAGCGCTTCCCAACGGATGAGGCTCGACCAGGTGACATCGTTGCGGTTGCCGGTATCGAGGACATCACCATCGGTGAGACCCTAGCCGACCCAGACGACGTTCGTCCGCTGCCAATGATCAAGGTTGACGACCCAGCCATCTCCATGACCATCGGTATCAACACCTCGCCGATGGCCGGACGCGTAAAGGGCGCCAAGGTCACCGCACGCCTCGTCAAGGACCGCCTGGACCGCGAGCTCATCGGTAACGTGTCCATCAAGGTTCTGCCTACCGAGCGTCCAGACGCCTGGGAGGTTCAGGGCCGAGGCGAGCTGGCCCTGGCCATCCTCGTGGAGCAGATGCGTCGCGAAGGCTACGAGCTCACCGTTGGTACGCCACAGGTAGTTACCAAGCGCGTCGACGGCAAGGTGCACGAGCCGGTTGAAGACCTCACGGTTGACGTACCTGAGGAGTTCCTCGGTGCAATCACCCAGCTGATGGCCGCTCGCAAGGGCCGCATGTCTAATATGTCCAACCACGGAACCGGCTGGGTTCGCATGGAGTTCCGCATTCCATCGCGCGGCCTGATTGGCTTCCGCACCGAGTTCCTCACCACCACCAAGGGAACCGGTATCGCAAACGCAATCTCGGCAGGTTACGAGCCATGGGCCGGCGAGATCGTCACCCGCAGCTCGGGTTCGATGGTTGCCGACCGCGCTGGTGTTGCAACCCCGTTCGCCATGATCGCGCTGCAGGAGCGCGGCTCGTTCTTCGTTCAGCCAACCGAAGAGGTTTACGGCGGAATGGTTGTGGGCGAGAACTCGCGCGCAGACGACATGGAAGTAAACATCACCAAGGAAAAGAAGCTCACCAACATGCGTGCGTCTTCTTCCGATGAGTTCCAGGCCCTCACCCCTCCTCGTCAGCTCTCGCTGGAGGAGTGCCTCGAGTTTGCTCGCGAAGACGAGTGCGTTGAGGTCACCCCTGAGGCCGTGCGTATCCGCAAGGTTGAGCTAGACGCCAACCTGCGTGCCCGCGCAGCTTCTGCTCGCAAGCGAGCAAACGAGAACTAAACTCTCCGAGTTAAGCCAAAACCCGCCGCGGGAGACTTGCGGCGGGTTTTGTTTTTCCTGTAGCCGCAATTGCGGCCCCCTCTACAGGCTTTAGTCGAGCGCCTTCAGCCAGCCGCTGAATCGGTCGAGTCGAATTGCCGCCCAGACGATGAGTCCGGAGATGACGAGTAGCACTGGGAACAGGTATCCGCCGTTGCTCCAGGCGTATGGAATGACCGAAACCACCACGGTGAATAGGCCGGGGTAGAACATTCCAGCGATACGCCTCATGGCGCCAACAACCAGGAACAGCGCCCCCGCACCCATCAGGATTGCGAATCTGATCCAGTCCTCGGCTGTCAGTGTGCGGTGAACCGCGTTCATGGCATCGATGAATGTCACAGACAGCGAGATCACTACGGGAATGCCCCAGATGACCAGGCTCGGCAGTGAGACGTGCGTGTTCTTGCGGTAGATGTACACCAGCGCGTACACGGTGACGGCAACCAGAAGCGCTCGGGTTTCAGCGGTAATGCTTGGGTTGGTGGTGATTTCGGCGATTCGGAACCAGATTCCAGGAACCAAAGCCAGCATCAGCGATGTGGTGGTTGCGGTGGTGATGCCGCGGTTTCCAATCCTGATTCCCAGCAGAACACCGACGATGCTCACCACGCTCACCGCGATGAATCTTGCGATGTCGGAGGTGGACTGGTTTGCGAACGACACCGCAGAGGTTGCGATTGTGTAGCAGGCCGATGGCACCAGAACGATTCCCAGCGGAATCGCCCAGCGAATTAGCGTGCCCTTCAGTCTGGTGAGCTTCGCCTCTAGCACGAAGGTGGCCAGGGCCGTCACGAGCGCCAAAATTGCGGTTGCAAACTCCAGCTCGAATCCGCTCGGGCGGACCGCGCTACCGAAGGCCACGTCGCCATCAATGGCGAGAACCACGCCGGCCCCGTAGATGGCGAAGATTGCGATTCTGGAACCGTAAACCAAGCCGTACCAAACCAGGATTGCCGTGCTAGCGGCAAGATAGGCGAACATTGCACCGTAGTTGTTGGTCTCGGCTATCGAGACCAGTCCGAAGCCCCAGTTGACGGCGGCTGCGGCCAGCAGCGAGCCGCGGATGTTGGTCAGGTAATCCCACAGAGAGCTGTGCGACAGCCTCAGGTAGGCAACCGCCAAGATCAGGCCAAGAACGGCATCGATTACCAGAGCCGCGGTTGTCACAGAGCCCGAGGCGCGAGCGTATGACAAGCCGATTGTATATCCCACAACCGAGGTGGCCGGAAGCACATATGCCCAGAATGACGGCATCTGCCTGCCATCCTCGCGCCGTGCCAGGCGGGTGCTAAGGACAAAGGCCGCAACAGAGACCAGCGACTGGGGTGAACTCAGCCCAATGTGCCAGTGGTTGGCTAACTGCTGGACTGCAAGCCAGGAGGCGGTCATCACCG
>JBJTNC010000075.1:0-5061 GCA_046073865.1 Micrococcales bacterium
CTCAGCCTGGGCCTTCTCTGCCGCCTCTAGGCGGCCTTCGATGGCCTGGGTGCGGGCATCCAGATTCTTCTTGAAGTTAGGTAGAACCTTGGTCCAGAAGAACACCAACAGAATCGCAAAAACCACCGATGACCAGATCAGGTCGGGTACGCCAGGAAGCAGCGGGTTAGGCGTAGCGCCACCCTCTGCCGCGGCCGCGACGATGCTGTGAATCATCATTAGTTATTTACCTCGACTGAATTAGGCGCCGAAGATGAATGGGGTTGCGAGACCAATCAGTGCCAGTGCCTCGGTGAAGGCGATACCAAGCCACATGGTGACCTGGAGGCGAGCTGCGAGCTCTGGCTGGCGAGCGATGGACTCGATGGTCTTGCTAACTACGAGACCTACACCGACGCCTGGGCCGATTGCTGCGAGGCCATAGCCAACAACGCCGAGGCTGCCGGAAACTGCTGCTGCGAGGATGGTTGCGGACATTTTGTTTTCCCTTCCGTGGATAGAACTAAACGGTTATTTAGCTCTTAGTGCTCGTCTGCCAGTGCCAACTGAATGTACACGGTGGTCAGAAGAGTGAAGACATAGGCCTGGAGGAATGCCACCAGGATTTCGAACAGAGTGAATACGAAGCCGAATGCGAAGGTTCCCGCGCCGAAGAACTGGAATCCGTTCTGCGTCTTGAACAGGAAGAACGAGGTTGCACCAAAGCAGAGAACCAGCAGGAGGTGACCGGCGATCATGTTCATGGTCAGACGCAGAGCGAGGGTGACCGGACGCAGGATGAAGGTTGAGAGGAACTCGATTGGGGTTACCAGCAGGTAGAAAGCTGCAGGAACGCCAGCCGGGAACAGAGCCGAGGTGAAGAAGTGACCTCCGTGCTTGCGCACACCCGCGTAGATGAAGGTTACGTAAGCGGCGACGGCCATGACGATTGGCAGACCTATAACCGAGGTACCGGCAACGTTCAGGCTAGGGATTACACCGGTGATGTTCATTCCCAGGGTGGTGAAGAAGATGGTGGTGAGCAGCGGAAGGAAACGGTTGCCGTCCTTCTCTCCGAGCTGATCGTGTGCGATGGACTTGCGCACGAAGTCGAGCGAGATCTCGCCCATCAGCTGGAAACGGCCCGGAACAACCTGGCCACTTGCCGCTGCCTTCTTGAACTTGCCTGCCCAGAGGCTGAAAACGATGACTAGAACAACGCAGATGAGGACGCGAATCAGCATGATTCGATTCATCTCGAATGGAGTTCCCTGGAACAGCACCGCGGCCGGGTAGAACTCATTGATGCTCGGAGCCTCAAAGCCGGAAGAGTCGGATGCGACGGCGCCTGGAAGAATCAGGGCTAGTGCGTTTACCAAGGGCTTGAACTCCTGTGTCTAGGGCGTTCTAGAGGTGCAATCCGAGGGTTTCGGGGAGCCATACTCTAGGCGTGCTAAACCCCGTGCCAAAACACGGGCTATGCCAATAGTTTATAGGGAAACTTAAGGCTTTAGACGGCTTTTTTCTGCCCGCGCTAGGTTTTTACAACCTTGGCTTTGGTTTTTGCAAAGTTACTTGGGCTCGATTGGCAGCCTGGCCTTCAAAAACAGCCAGGAGTCGATTGCGAGAGAGCCGATGATGCTTGCAACGAGTGCAAAGAAAAGCACCGGACCATTGATGAAACTGGCGCCTTTTAGGACCGCGATGATTGCTAGGAAAACCACAACTTTCAAGAGCCAGCCGCCCATGACCACCCCGTAAAAACCGCCCAGCGGCAGCTTGCCACCAAGCCACACGCTCAGCGCGGTGAGGGTGCTGAAGAGCAGCGCGATGGATGCGCCGATGAGCGCACTCACCAGGCCATCGGTGCCGGCGAACAGAAATCCAAGGCCACCTGCCAGAACTGCGATTGCCGCGATGAGTGCCGCGCTAAAGGCAAGGACCTTGCGAAACAGGTTTTCCGAGCCGGTTGCAACTGGGTTGATCATTTGGTTCGCTCCTTGCGCTTGGCCATAACCGGCCAGACCGTGTAAGCCAGAGCCAATAGCAGGCCCGGGATGAAGAAAAATGCAACCTGATGCGCCGGCACTAGGAAGAAGAGCAGGCAGGTCACCGAGAGCAGAAGCGACCAGACGTAGAACACCAGCACCGAACCCAGGTGGCTGTGGCCAAAGTCCTGCAGCCTGTGGTGAATGTGCTTGCGGTCTGCCGCAAACGGGCTTTTTCCGGCGCGTAGGCGGCGAAGCACCGCGAGGGTGAAGTCGAGCAGCGGAAGCACCAGGATGGCCAGTGGCAGAATCAGCGGCATGAAGGCCGGAACCGCGTTGGCCCTGGTTGTGATGGTGGGGTCAATCTGACCGGTCACCGTGAGTGCCGAGGCACTCATCAGCAGGCCCAGCAGCAGCGCTCCCCCGTCGCCCATGAAGATCTTGGCTGGGCGCCAGTTCCAGGGCAGGAAGCCAACGCAAATGCCCATGATTCCGGCGGAAATCAGGGTTGCTAGGTTGAAGTAGTTGGTTGGGGTGGTCTGCTGGGTCAGCAGGTAGGTGTAGAAGAAGAACACCGTGGTGCCAATCAGAACCACACCGGCCACAAGCCCGTCCAGGCCATCGATGAAGTTCACGGCATTCATCACCAAAACAGTGATGAAGACTGTGACCACAAGCGACACCCCGAAGGATCCGATTGTCAGGCCATCGATAGGGAACGAAACGATTTGCACGCCCTGCCAGGCCAGCATGCCAGCCACCAGGAACTGACCCGCGAGCTTGAGGGTCCAGTCCAGGTCGTATAGGTCGTCGAAGAAGCCAAGCAGGTTGATGGCCGCGGCGCAAACCAGAATGGTCACGATCTTGGTGGGGTCGAGGAATACGCTGTGGAACCAGCCGAGCAGCGAGGCCACCCAGATTGCCACCGCAAAACCTAGCATCATGGCAACACCGCCGAGGCGCGGCGTTGGAGTGCTGTGGGCGTCGCGCGCGCGAATCTGCGGGTAGATCTTGAAGCGGTGGGCCAGCTTCAAAACCAGCCAGGTTGCCAAGAACGTGACAACCGCCGCAACCAGGGCGATGAAAAGGTAGGCGCGCAACTAATCCTCCAGCAGCTCGCCCGCGATTAGAGCGATCTGGTCGCGCGCTAGGGCGCCCTGACGAACGATGCGAATCTTTCCGCTGACGCTGCCGTCCGCGGGGTTATCCTGCAGGCCGGTTAGGTCGAGGATGGTGCTGGCCTCGCCCTTCGGCGATGGTCCGGCGTCGAGGTAAACGGCTACCGTCAACTTGAGGTAGTCCGCGGCCTGTGCCGCAGTTGTTGCGGCCGGCTCGCCCGTCAGGTTTGCGCTGGACACGGCAAGCGGGCCGGTCTCCTCCAGCAGAGCTAAGGCAATCTTGTGGTCGGGAACACGCAGGGCAACCGTGCCCTTGGTCTCGCCCAGGTCCCAGTGCAGGCTCGGCTGGGCCTTCAGGATCATGGTTAGGGCGCCTGGCCAGAATGCCTTGGCAAGCCTCTGGGCCACCTCGGGTACATCGGTGGCGAGCCCCGCCATCGTTGCCGCACTTGGGATAAGCACCGGTGGTGGCGACTGCCGACCACGACCCTTGGCTGCTAGCAGGGCCACAACGGCCTCGGCATCAAACGCGTTGGCGGCGATTCCATAGACGGTGTCGGTTGGCAGAACCACCAGCTCTCCGCGCTGCAGCGAGACCTTGGCCAGGCGCATGCCAGTGAGCAGCTCGGTGTCAACTGAGCAGTCAAAAATGCTTGGGCGGGCGGCCACAGTTACCTCCAGAGGCTTCGGTGCTTGAGGCTAGGCCTTGACGGCGCTAACCACTCGGTCACGCTGGTTGAAGTCTTGGTGTTGGGTCACCAGAGTCCAACCATCGTTCTTGAGCAATTCAACCACCGATGGGCCCTGAATGTCGGCATGCTCAACGGCAAAGAATCCTCCGGGACGGCAGAGACGCAGCGCGCTCTGACTGGCGGCGCGAACCAGGTCTAGGCCGTCGTGGCCGCCGTAGAGCGCAAGTCCCGGGTCGTGAAGCACAACCTCCGGGTAGATGGGGACCATGTCAACAGGGATGTAAGGCGGGTTACTGAGCACAACGTTGGCGGTGCCGTTTAGGTCCTGGAATGCGTCTGTCAGGTCACCCTGGCGCAGTTCGAGCTTTGCTCCCTGGTTGCGGTAAGTTTCGAAGTTTTTGGAGGTCCAGGATATGGCGTCCTCGCTGAGTTCAACGGCGAAAACCGTGGCGGCCGGCACCTCGGTTGCCATCGCCAACGCTATTGCTCCGCTGCCGGTTGCAAGATCGATGGCCAACGGAGAGTTTTCTCCGGAAGCCTGGGCGGCCCGTAGGGCATCCACGCCGAGGCCTGCCAGTAGCTCGGTCTCGGGACGGGGGACGAACACCCCCTTTCCAACAGCGAGAGTGAGGTTACGAAAGTAGGCCTTGCCCGTCAGGTGCTGCAGCGGCTCGCGTGCCGCGCGTCGGTCTGCCAGGGCTAGAACCGTGGTGAGTGAATCGGGCGCGATCTCGCCATCGGTGATTGCAAGAGCGGCCAGCTCTCCCCTGCCCAGACCCAAGACCTCGGCAACCAAAATCTCGGCATCTGCGCGCGCGGATTCAATTCCGGCCTCGCCGAACTGAACGGTTAGCTGGTCTAGCAGCTGGCGCAGGCGCAAGACCGACTACTTCTCTGCGGTGAGCGCCGCTAGGCGGCCCTCTTCATCCATGTGGATGGCGCTGTCGATGACAGGCTGCAGAGCGCCGTCAAGCACGGTGTCCAGGTTGTATGCCTTGTAACCAGTGCGGTGATCGGCGATGCGGTTCTCGGGGAAGTTGTAAGTGCGGATGCGCTCCGAGCGGTCCATTGAGCGAACCTGGCTCTTGCGGGCAGCGGACTGCTCGGCATCGATGGCCTCCTGCTGGGCGGCCAGCAGACGGGCGCGAAGCACGCGCATTGCGGCCTCACGGTTCTGCAGCTGCGACTTCTCGTTCTGCATCGACACGACGATCCCGGTCGGGACGTGGGTGATGCGCACAGCGGAGTCGGTCGTGTTGACGGACTGGCCGCCCGGACCGGACG
>JBJTNC010000076.1:0-4187 GCA_046073865.1 Micrococcales bacterium
ACAAGCAGGGCGTTGGAAACGACCACTACCACGCTGTTGACGAGCACGACCTGCGCGCATTCATGGACAAGCTGGCCATCTACAAGACCCTGTTCGGTAAGCGCGACCACTCGCTCGAGGCCCAGACCTCGGCAATCACCAACGCCCGCCGCCGCGTCATCGCTGTGCGCGACCTACCGGTTGGTCACGTCATCACCGAGGACGACCTAATCGCGCTGCGCTCAAACGTGGGCATCGAGATTGCCCACTGGGACAAGGTTGTTGGCAGCACGGTTGCGGTTGCGGTTGGCGCAGAGCTGCCTATTGAGTGGGCGCAGCTAGGGCTTTAGCAAGCCGCTACTAGCCAGGAATAGCGCTCCAACCACTACGCCCAAACTAGCAAGAACAAATGACGACACCATAGTCTTGCTCAGCCGCCTAGGGCTGTTCTCCTTGGCTGCCTGCCAGACAACAAAACCTAGGACGACTAGGTTAAATACCTCTAGGGCGCCGGCTATTTGGGGCAACGCGATGGCCTGGAATGTGGCCAACACCAGCCCTGTGCCGATGAATATCCCGAGAAGCGCCCATTGAACTCCAGCTCCATTGCCAAACCCGTGCAGGCCGCCGTACACCGCACCGATGATTGCCCCGAGGACTACTGCTACCAAAGCACCGGCACCTGCGATGAAGGCGCAGATAGCCAAAATCAGCGAGATTTTTTCTGACCCTTTTGTCTTTCGGACTTGCGCCTCCAAAGGGCTTCGTACGGCGGTATTTTCCTCTGCAGCTTGATCATCTTGTAGCATTTTTACCCCCACAATTTCGATTGCTGTTGGCGTTGCGCTGCCTACTGTGGGGACCCAAATGCACCACTGAGACCGTGAAGGTAGCTTCCCACTCCCAACATCGCCACCGCCACAACTGCTCCAAGAACCGCAAGCGCTAAGGACCACTTACCCAGTTTTCCCAACGGTACCCCGCTGCTCTTTAGTGAGCTGACGTGCCAGGAGACGAAACCCAGGGTGGCCAGAGCAAAAACCACTACTGCAACCGAAAACTGACTGTAAACAGTGCTAAATCCAAGAGTAAGCATCAAACCCAAGCCGATTGAAAACCCAATCTGGGCACCCTGCGCCAAGTACCCACCGGTGGCTCCAACCATGGCTCCAAGGATTCCGCCCAGAATGGCGATTGCAAATGAAACGAGAAATACGCCAGCACCCGTTACGAAAGACGTGATTGCCAGAATCAGCGAAACTTGGCCTCTGCTGAGGCTCCCACCTCTTGCTGGAACAGCTTCTTGTGGGACTCCGGTTTCTTGGATCGGCCCCTGCTCAACTGGCTGAGCGTTGTTGTCTTCTTGCATTTTTTACCCCCCGGTTTTGATTGTGCAAGTGGCTATAGATTACCCCTAGAAGCCAATCTGCTTCATAATTCTGCGAACAATTCGATCGTTGCTGCGGCGCGAGGTTGACTCGATCCCGCGCTGATGCAGCTTGTAGCGAAGGTCATTGTTCTCGATTAGCTCGCCCAGGTGAGCGGCGAGAGTCTCCACGGAAACCAGTTTCCCCAAACCGAGCATGAGCACACCGTTCGAGGTCTGCACGTGGGTGTGGGTGAGTTCCTTCTCGTTCTGCGCCAGGCACAGCGTGGGAATGCCCATCGATGCCAGCTCGGTGATGGTGCGCCCGGCTGACGAGAGGGCCAGGTCGGCGTGCTCCATCACGGCTGGCATGTTCTTCACGTTGCTTAGGACCTTAATGCGAAGGCGGTATTCCTTGGGGTCAATCAGGTCCGATCCCAGGCCGCGAACCAGGGTCACCCTGCCCTCGAAACCAACCGCCTCGAGCGCGCGGAGCGCCTTCGGCGCCAGGTTTGAGGGGTCGGTTCCGCCGAATAGTACAAGCACCTCTTCAACCTGCTCGCGGAAGGCAATCGTGCGGTCGATTGTCTCGAAGGTGGGTGCCAGAATCGCGTTCTCCATGCCCTTGAGCTGACGCTCGTTTGGCACGCGTGGGTTCTCGTAGAGGTCGGCAATGAGGAGGTCTGCCACCTCAGCGCCATCACCCAGGTCCTCGAACGTTATCACCTTGCAGAATCCGCCGAGTAGGGTCACAAACTCGGCAACGTTATCGAGCCGGTCGAGAACCACGAGGTCGGCTTTTGCCCTGCGAGCAAAGCTCAAGAACTCAAGGTCGTTCTCAACCGTGGCCACCTGGAACGGGTAGTCGGCAAAAAACTCTGCGCCTAGCGGCTTGTCCTCGCTCAGCACAATGGTGATGTCGTGGCGGGCAAGCGAGTACGCAACCGCGAGGCTGCGATAGACGTGACCCATGCCAAGTTCCTTCGCCGCATCGGTGCGAATCAGGATTCGCTTGCGGCTGGCCAGGTGCTCGGCAACGGCCCAATCACTGAAGGTATCGATGTCCAGGCTCTCGCCGTCCGGCACCTCCACAAGGGCGATCGGCTCAACAATTCGGGTGCCCGTGCGGACAATGTCATCGATGCGGGCACCGATGATGGCCCCGGATTCCTTGAACTTTGGAGGCAGCTGCTGGCGGTTCACGCGTGCCGCGTAGTCCGGCTTCGGGTTGCCATCGGCATCGATGACCCAGCCCAGGTGGCGGTCGTCAACCACCGTGATGACGGAACCAGCACCATCCGCAAACCGCTTCAAGGCCTCTTGGATGCGCTCGGGTTTGATGAACGGGCAGGTTGGCTGCATGGTGAGCAGGATGTCGGTGTCAACCGCCCCCAGTTCGCGCAGGAACGGGATGGTCCGTACCATCACCTCGTCGAGGGTTGCCTTGCCGGTGGTCTTGGCCTCGCGGGCCACAACCGCGCCGAAGCGCTCAGAGATCTCTGCGATTTCGTCGTCATCGGTGATAACCACAACCCGCCCGCGCTCGGTGCCGGACAGCGCGCACCTAATGGTTCGGGCAATCAGCGGCTCACCCTCGAGCAGGCGCACGTTTTTTCGGGGAACGCCAGTTGAACCGCCTCGCGCGGGAATTACAATCCAGGGCGAGACCATCGGGGCTTAGCGCTCTCGGTAGATCTTTGGTGGAACGCCCACGCTAAGTTCGATGTCGCGAACACGGTGAAGGGTCTTGGTGGTCAGCGAACGAACGCTCATGATGCTGTCCGCGACAATGCCGAACAGCAGAACCTGAACCGCGCTGATGAGAAGTACTGCTCCCAGGATGATGGACTGCAGGTGTCCGCTCTGGTTTCCCTGCGCTGCTGCGATCAGCCACGGCAGCCAGGCGAGGCCTCCGAGGAGGAACAGCACGAGGCTGAGTGGCAGGAACAGGTGCATCGGACGGTACTGGACGTAGATGCGAATCATGGTCCACGCGTTACGGCGAACGTACTTCCAGGTGCTGCCGAAGAGGCGGCTTGGGCGAACCGAGTCGTTGCGCTTCACGTGCACGTTGGCGAGCGCGAGCGAGGCATCCGAAACCTGGATGAGCGACTCGATGGTGTAGGTGAACTTGGTGACAAGGTTGATTTGCAGCGCGGCATCGCGGCTAAAAGCGCGGAATCCGCTGGTTGCGTCCTGCACCATGGTTCCGCTGAACTTGCGCACAACGGTGGTTCCCAGCGACTGCAGGTAGCGCTTTAGGCTGGAGAACTCGTTCACCGATGCGGTGTCGCGGTCGCCGACTACAACATCGGCCGCGCCGTCAACGATCGGCTTGATCAGCGCTGGGATTGCGCTGGCGTCGTACTGGTTGTCGGCATCGGTGTTTACCACGATGTCCGCGCCAAGTTTGAGGGCTGCGTCGATACCAGCCTGGAATGCGCTGGCTAGGCCCTGGTTTTGGGTGAACCGAACAACGTAGTCGACTCCGTTGGCGAGTGCCACCTCGGTGGTGTTGTCCGACGATCCATCATCGATAACCAGCCACTTAACCTCGTCAACGCCCGGAAGTTCGCGGGGTAGTTCGGCCAGGGTTGCTGGGAGAAACTCTGCCTCGTTGAGGCAGGGAATCTGGATGAAAACTTTCACTATTTGCTAAGCCTTTGCTTTTTCTTCGGCGCCCCAGATCTTGTCGTTCTGAACCAGACCGACAAGCGCTGTTACTACGAAGATAGCAAAGGACTGCAACCACATTCGGTTAAGACTGTCCGACCATCCGGTGCGTCCCAGGGTTGGATGGCCGAACTGGCCACCGTCAAGCATCTTCACGATTAGCGAGCCC